>DLVS01000711.1 GCA_003445095.1 Verrucomicrobiales bacterium | reverse complement strand
GAGATCACGATTGTCTCCTGAGCGCCGACCTAATCCAAATCGAACGCGCCTATCGAGGTCAGCCGATAAACTTTCACTTCAGTGAAAAAACCAACTCCCAAGACTTGGAGCCGGTGCAACGAGTCAGCTGGAGTATCACCGGCTGGCGCCGTTCCACCTATTTGGCAGCGGTGGCCGAAGGACGCTGCGCCACCTACAGCGGCAGGGTCGGCTTTTTTCCGGTCAATCGCCTCGCCGGACATGTGATCAAGACCGAGGACGACCTGCGGATGGCCGAGGCTCTTTTGCCCCTCGTCGGCAACTGATTTCGTTATCCCGGTTTTTGATGATCATCGGCTCTATCGAGCAAACACGGCTCGTTTCATTTCTTAGCCAGGTGCCCGTCCTGAAGCGCTCTTTCGAATGGATCAAGAGTATGCCGACGGACCTGCCGGAGGGCATTGTCGAGCTCGAGGGCCGCGAACTCTACGTAAATGTTCACGGCTACGAAACCAAGCCACCTCAAGCCTGCCGCTGGGAATCACACAGGCATACCGCTGATCTTCAGTTCGGCATCGCCGGCGGCGAGTTAATCGATTGGACGCCGCTCCAGCCGACCGTGACCTCGGAAAGCTACGATGCCGTCAAAGATTTTGAAATATGGCCTTCGTCGATTGTACCCGCCGAAACCACCCGACTGGATTCGCGCCGCTTCGTTATCTTCCTACCCGGAGAGATCCATCGTCCAGTGGTTTTTGACGGCGCCAATGACCGCATCCGCAAACTGGTGGTCAAGATTCATGCGAGGTACCTTCCTCTCGAGTTATGAGTTATGAAATGGCAGGCTGAAATGGCTCTGGCATCGGATGCTGCACGCCTGGCCGCTGACGTCCTGTTGGGGACGTTCAGTCACGACGCAGGGGTTCGGAGTCAAATAGGCAAGGACATCAAAACACGCGCCGACATCGACGCGGAAGGCCTGATCACCCGCCACTTGAGTGTGAGCGGCCTCCCGATCGTCGGGGAGGAAACCGCCCGCGACACTTCTCCTACTGAGGGGTTGCGCTGGCTGGTCGATCCCCTCGACGGAACGATGAATTTCACCAGGGGATTCCCGATGCATGCCGTATCTATCGCGTTGTGGGACGGCCCTACCCCGGTCCTCGGAGTCATCTATGACCTGCCCCGCCGTTTGCTGTACACCGGATGTTGTGGCGTGGGGGCTTGGCGTGACGGCAAACCAATCCGCGTTTCCGAGACTGATCGGTCCGATCAAGCCATCCTGGCAACGGGGTTCCCGACCGGACGCGATTATGGCGCCAGATCGCTGGAGTCCTTCATACTCCGCGTTCAGGCGTTCAAAAAGATCAGGATGATTGGCTCGGCGGTTCTTTCCCTGGTCATGGTTGCAGAGGGTGTTTTCGACACCTACCTAGAGGAGGACATCATGATCTGGGATGTCGCGGCCGGTCTGGCATTAGTCAACTCAGCGGGGGGGACAATTAAAATGACGGCGGGCCGACGTCCTCATGCCGTCACGGCCTCCGCGACCAATGGGCGAATTCACGTTTGACTTTCAAGGATGCAAATCTGGAGCAACACAAAAACCCTCGACGGATACATCCCGGGGCTAACTTTCACCCAAGACAAGGCCCAAGCAGAAATTGCTTTGGTTGGGGGGAAAGCAATTGATCTGCGCGAGTTTCCAAAGCTGCGCGGTATCTTCAAGACCGGCGTGGGGCGCGACAACGTTCCAGAAGCAGATGCCAAGGAAAGTGGCGTGGTATGTGAATTCCCTTCCGCGGCCACATCGGCGATCATCTATGAGGAAACCGCCAACTTCGCCTGCCATCTGGTCCTCAAATGTCTCTATGCTGAGGTGGGAGATTTCGCCTCCTGGAAGAAGTCAGATCGTCCGGCGCTGGCGACGCGGGAGGTCTTGGTGCTGGGCACCGGCAACATCGGCGGCCGAGTCGCGGCTAAATTGAAGTGTTTTGTCAAGGTGACCACTTTCGACGTGATGGTGAACACGCCCGAAGAGCTGGAACCATTGGTCCGTCGCGCCGACTGTATCACGCTCCACATCCCTTTCAGTCCGGCAACTCGCGATTTCTTCGATGCCACGAAATTGAGTTGGATGAAAGACAAGGCCGCCTTGGTCAACACCGCCCGCGCCGCTGTCGTAACCGAAGAAGCCCTGCAAGCGGAACTCGCCAGCGGACGGATCCGGGCAGCGTTTGACGTGTTCTGGCAAGAACCCTACCAAGGAAAACTCCGGGACCTACCGCCCGACCGATTTATGGTAACACCTCACATCGCTAGCACTTGCCGCGAGTTTTTGGCGGCCACCGCAGATGATTTCCGCAACTTCATCAAGAATTTGGAGGACAAGTGATTCATACTGGTATCATTGGTTTCGGAAAAATGGGCCACATCAGGGCGCAAGCTGTTCGCGAAAGTGGGCAGGGCGACGTGCTGGCGGTGTATGACCCGACGCCCGGCACCGCCCCAGCGGGAGCCACCTTTGCGGAATCGCCAGAACACATTCTGGGCGACCCGCGCTTGGATGCGGTTTTCATCTGCACGCCTAACTATATGAACAAACCGCTTACCATCGCTGGCCTACAGGCGGGAAAGCACATTTTCTGTGAAAAGCCGCCGGCATTCACGGCTGCCGATGTGGAAGAGATCAGGGCTGTTGAGCGAAGCAGCGGCCGGCTCCTCAGGTATGGGTTCAATCACCGCTACCACGCGAGCATCCAGAGGATAAAGCAAATCGTGGACTCCAAAGAAATGGGGCGGATCCTCTGGATGCGCGGGCGTTACGGCAAAGAGGTTGACGCCAGCTTTTTCAAAGGCTGGCGGGCCACACGAGAGTTGGCCGGTGGCGGGATCATGCTGGACCAGGGTATCCATATGCTCGATCTGTTTCTATTTCTGGGAGGAGATTTTGACGAAGTGCAGGCAATGGTTTCGAATCTTTATTGGAAGATCGATGGAATTGAGGACAACGTCTTCGCCAATTTCCGGAGCAGTCGATCAGGCATCTGCGCCTCCTTACATTCTACGATGACACAATGGCGATATCTGTTCTCCCTGGAAGTGTTCCTAGAACAAGGTGCTATCATTCTGAATGGATTAAAGACCTCTTCCGGAGCGTATGGTGATGAAGACTTGGCCATCAAGCGAACCCGTCAGAAAACCCATCAAGGCACCTTCGATGCCGAGGAACGCATCACCTATCACACCGACACATCGTGGGGCACTGAGGTCATGAGTTTCCTCGAAGGCATCACCACTGGATCGGACAAAATGCAGAGTTCCAGCGAGGCGCTGAAAGTCATGACCCTGATCGACCGCATTTACGGGAAATAATCACCCGGGGAGGAGGACGAGGAATCGTCCCGTGCTGAGTCACACGTTGAGCGTTTACCCGAGACGCTCGCAACTTGAAACGTCTGCCCCGGATGGCCCGCACTATCTTGGCGGATTAACTGTTAACCGGGATCATTGTGAATTGTGAATTGAGCAAGTTACATGGCCCTCAGGGCTGTGATGTTCAAAAGCCATCGGGGAGATAACCAAGGTAATCTAGCGGGAAGCCATCGCCGGCCCGCGGCCCTGGCGTGAAATGGCGCCTCACGAATAATGAATCGCGTCCGAATTCTGAGCTACGTCGCCGACGCACCACCGCGCCCGAAGGTGGACTCGGTGGCCAGTGAAGAGCCATTGGAGATTCGGGTTGACTCTCGACCGATTGCGGTGGTCATGCGAACCCCGGGCCACGACGAAGAGTTAGCGGTGGGATTTCTCGTTAGCGAAGGATTGGTACGGCGACTGTCTGACATCCGAGTGGTCAAGCCGAACACCCGGAATCGTGCCGGCAACAGCGTTGACGTCCTCCTGGCTCCCGACGTCAAAGTCGATTTCCAGCAATTGACCCGGCATGTCTTCGCCTCGTCGAGTTGCGGTCTTTGCGGCGCGACGAGCATCCGTTCGTTGCGTCGACAGTTCCCGCGATTAACCGATCCCCCCCCGATTCGCGCAGACCAATTGCTGAGATTGCCCAGTAAGTTGCAGTCGGCACAAGACGAATTCTCGTGCACCGGAGGGCTGCACGCCGCCGCTTGGTTTCAGCCGGATCAAGGGATTCTCACGGTGCGCGAAGATATCGGACGCCACAATGCGGTGGATAAGTTGTTAGGTCGGGCCTTGCTCAATCGAATGATCCCGTTGTCGACTTATGGCTTATTAGTCAGTGGCCGAGTCTCGTTCGAAATTGTACAAAAAGCTTTGGCAGGTGGCATCGCACTAATCGCCGCCCTTTCGGCGCCGTCCAGTCTGGCGGTGCAGTTTGCCCGCGCCAACCAGCAAACCTTGGTCGGGTTCCTTCGCGATGGACGCTTCAACGTGTATGCCGGCCACCTGGCACCCGGCGGCCCCATCAAGGCAGGCGACCAGCCAGACGAAACTTGACCCGATGAACGAACTGAGCCTTGGGCCTGAGACCACTGAACAAATCGTGTCTTATCTGGCAGCTCAATGGGAGTAGGTATTTGCGGATTGGTTCTATGTTTCGCGATTGGCGCAGTCATCTGACTGCGCCACTTTTTTGTTTGGCACTATTCCGTGTTCCTGGAGCCGTTTGATGATGATACGGATTTCCTCGCCATTGAAGTGTACCGAAGCTCCTTGTTATAGGTGACGACGGGCAACTCGACGGGTTTGGAGCCGGCCTTTTCGGCGAGGCGCTTTCGGACATTCGCGTGGGCCACTATGTTCGCGCCTTGTCCGCCGAAGTACGCGTTGCCTCCGCTGTGATCGCCATGCCAGTGGGTGTTGAGCACGAATCCCGGCGCGTGGGTGTTCAGTTCCTTCAGCTTGGCTGTAATTTTTTCGGCCATAGGCGCAAACTGATCGTCCATGATCAAGACACCAGCGGGTCCCGCCGAGACGCCAATGTTCCCGCTCGCGCCTTCCAGCATGTAGATTTGTTTCGTCACCGGGACGGCCTTCACCTCGACTTGAGAAAAATCGCGTTGGGCTAAGGCGACACCGGCCAGCATCAACCCACTGGCGAGGGCACGTAACAGTGGATTCTTCCCGGCCACCCTCCGGTAGGCAGTTTGTGGCCGCAACGCTCGGAGCAACGGCGAGTCGCCTCAGTAGGGCAACGATTGGCAAAATTGGGAGGATCCGCTCGAATACAACTGTTGCATGCCCCTGGTTGAAAGCTCACAGTCCTGCGTCCCTTAAAAGTTAAGCCCATGAACACGCGCCTTTCTGGTCGGCCCAATCGGGCCGGGTTCACTTTAATCGAGCTGCTGGTCGTCATCGCGATTATCGCTATCCTGGCCGGCATGCTATTACCCGCCTTGGCCAAGGCCAAAACCAAGGCCCAAGGCATTGGGTGCCTGAACAACACCAAGCAGCTCATGGTCGCCTGGGTTATCTATTCGGGAGATCATCAGGACAAAATCTGCCCAACGACGGGCCTGGGTGGTCTGGTCGATCGACACAGTCCCACGAAGAATTACCCTTTGAATCAGTGGTGCATGGGAACGATGCACGCAGCACCGAGCTGGACGAACACGATCCTGATTATGGACTCGCTCATGTATCCTTATGTGAAGGCGTTGGCCGTCTATAAGTGCCCGGCGGATCGGGCAACGACGAAAAGTCCATTCGGCGGGGGCGGAATCTCGAAGGTTCGCAGCCTTTCGATGAATTGCTTTATGAATCCCTTGCCGGGGGAAACGCGGGCGAGGGGACGCCAATATCGGAAACAAGGTGATTTCATTTTAGGCCCCGCCATGACCTGGGTAACGATCGATGAGAACCCCGCGTCAATCAACGATGGTTGGTTTGTTCACGAATCCAAGACCTCCTTTGTGGACTTTCCAGCGAGCTACCACAATCGCGCGGGGGGCCTCTCCTTCGCCGACGGCCACTCGGAGATCAAGCGCTGGCAATCGCCCGCCATTCTAACCTACGGCTCAACCCGGCCTTCCTCGAATACTCAGCTCGATACCCGAGACGCCACTTGGCTCTACGAGCGTACGACTCTCTTCTGAGACCGCGGTCTCCTTCTCTGGCGCCGCCCGCCAAGATTGGCAGTCACCTCCGTGACGCTGCGGGATGGCGAGTCACCACCTTTGGCGGCATCTGCCGCCAAAGGTGGTGTGCTGTTGTGCTAACTGAAAAGGCGCGAATCCGCGTGCGCCAGTCGGCTCGTCGCACCATGTTTTTTCGGCAATGCCCCTACCCCGTCGAACCTTCCTCAAATCAGCCAGCGTCGCAGCACTCGGCGGCTTAGGTGAATTCGGCCGGCTCTTCGCCCAACCGGCCAGTGGCGCTGAATACGCCGCCGACCTGGTTATCGTTGGGGGTGGGGTCGGTGGATGCGCCGCCGCCCTGGCGGCCTGCGGAGCGGGCTTGCGGGTAATCCTGACGGAAGAGACCGACTGGGTCGGCGGCCAACTTACCGCGCAGGCCGTCCCCCCGGACGAACACCCGTGGATCGAGATGTTCGGCTGCACGCGAAGTTATCGTGAGTTTCGCAACGGCGTTCGCCAATATTACCGCGACCACTATCCCCTCACGTCCGAAGCCCGCGCCAGCGTCCACTTGAATCCCGGTAATGGCTCCGTCTCACGGTTGTGCCACGAACCCCGAGTCGCGCTGGCTGTTCTACAGTCCATGCTCGCGCCCCACGTGAGCAGCCGCCGATTGCAGGTGCTGCTCCGTCACACGGCCTCGCAGGCCGAAGTCGTCGGGGACCGAGTTCGCGCGGTAACAGTCATGGATCAGCAAACCGGCCAAAGTATTGCGTTGACGGCCCTCTACTTTGTGGACGCCACCGAGCTCGGCGACTTGTTGCCGCTGACCCGGACTGAGTTTGTTATCGGCGCTGAATCCCAAAAAGACACGGGCGAACCCCACGCGCCGAGCGAGGCCCAACCGCTCAATCAACAGGCCTTCACGTGGTGTTTCGCCGTGGATCATCGACCGGGTGAGGATCACACCATCAGCCGACCGCCAGAGTATGAATTCTGGCGCGATTATGTCCCTGAGCTGCGGCCCGCCTGGCCCGGACGATTGCTGAGTTGGAACATGAGTGATCCTATCACGTTGCAGACTCGCGCGGTCTCTTTCGATCCCGGGGGTCCAGGCGGACCTGGAATGAACTTATTCATCTATCGACGCCTAACCGATCCCGCAAACTTTTCGCCCGGCGCCTACTCGAGTGGCATCTCGTTGATCAATTGGCCGCAAAATGACTACTGGTTGGGACCGCTGGTCGGAGTGCCGGAGGAGGAGGCCACAAAACACCTCGCCCGTGGCAAGCAGGTCAGTCGTTCCCTTCTGTATTGGATGCAAACCGCGGCACCACGGCCCGACGGCGGTACCGGCTGGCCCGGCTTGCGTTTGCGCGACGACATTGTGGGGACCGCCGATGGACTCGCAAAAGCTGCCTACGTCCGGGAGTCCCGTCGCATCAAAGCAGAATTCACCGTGCTTGAACAACACGTCAGCACGGAAGCGCGCGTGCGCGAAACCGGTCGATCCAAGGACGAAGTCACCGCGGCCGTGTTCGCCGATTCAGTGGGACTCGGCGCCTATCGAATCGACCTTCATCCGAGCACCAGTGGCAGGAACTATGTCGATCTAAGCAGCTTGCCTTTCCAGATCCCTCTCGGAGCACTTTTGCCGCAACGCATGGAGAACCTACTCGCCGGTTGCAAAAACCTGGGAGTCACCCACCTCACCAACGGCTGTTATCGTTTGCACCCCGTGGAATGGAACATTGGAGAGGCCGCAGGCTTACTCGCGGCGGAAGCGGTCAGGACCAAAGAGCCTCCCCGGCGAATCCGCGCTGATCCTCAGCGGTTAGCCGACTTCCAACGCTTAATCCGCAACCAAG
>DLVS01000710.1 GCA_003445095.1 Verrucomicrobiales bacterium | reverse complement strand
GATTCGATCCACGACCACCTCGATCGTGTGCGTCGTCTGGGCGTTCAACCGCACCGGCTTGTTAGCAATCAATTCGACCAACTGGCCATCGACTCGCGCCCGTACGAATCCTTCGCGAGCTAATCGTTCCAGCACATCGCGGAACTCGCCCTTCTGTTGACTGACCACCGGCGCCAAGAGCATGAGCCGCGTTCCGACCCGCAGACTCAAGAGTTCGTCCGCGATTTCGGTCGTTGTCCGGCGAGTCATGGGCCGTCCCGTCTCGGGATCGTGGGGCTGTCCCACGTGGGCGAACAGAAGCCGCAGGTAATCGTAGATCTCCGTCGTCGTGGCGATGGTGGACCGTGGGTTTGCTCCGCTACTCCGCTGTTCGATGGCGATCGCTGGAGACAGGCCTTCGATCTGATCCACGTCCGGCTTCTCCAGTTGATCGAGAAATTGCCGCGCATACACCGAAAGCGATTCGACGTACTTGCGCTGCCCTTCTGCGAAAAGAGTGTCAAACGCCAGCGACGATTTTCCCGAACCGCTCGGGCCGGTGATCACCACCAAACGGTCCCGCGGAATCTCGAGAGTCAGATTCTTCAGATTATGTTGCCGCGCCCCGACGACGCGAATCACGTCTTTGGCCATCCTGTCCAGGGAGCAAACACCGGAAACGGGTGCGGCGGAAGAGAAGGAATCATCGAGACGTACTCGCTTACGGCCGCTCACTCTCCGAAAGCTCGCACCTCAGCGTCACGATCCCGTACGCGGGAACCGCCACGCGCACCATGCCCTCGATCAGATCCAACGGATTCAAATCGTCCTCCACCGCCGTACAGCGGAACGCGCGGCGGAGTTGCTGCCCGGGAAACGCGACCTGCGCTTCCCCATTTCGTCCCGCGGTTTCCAGCAATCGCACTATCGCCCCGCGCCCATCTTCAGCCGGCTTCCACGCCACCACCTGTACTTCCTTGGGAGTCACCCGCAGCCCAGAATACCGTCCGGAGTCCCCCGAATTAGCCGTAGCATTGAGTTTGTCGCTGCGAGTGATTTCGTTCGCCTCCAGTGGGGTCAACGCTTCCGCTCCAAAGCGGGCCGCCTCTCCGGCCGACCAGTCCGCCGAGCTGGTCAAGACATACCGGAACACGAACTCGCCGCCCTGCGAGGCCGCATAGCCTTCCGGAGTGTAGTTGCTCATTACATAGCTGAAGATCGTTGAAGGTCGCTGTCCGAACGCCGTCGGCCACGTCCCGCGCACGATGTCACCGAACGTCACCAGGGGAGCGTCCAGGGGCGCCATCACAACGGATTGGCTACCCCCTTCGACGCCGACCCAATCCTGAACCGTGAACCACTCCAGACACGCTCCTGGCAGCATATCACCTGCGGGATCCACCCAACCGTTCTGGGTCGCGAATCGAAATCGGGGTTGCGGCAAGGCCCAGGGAAAGGCGACGTACGCCGCTTCCTTTTCGAGGCTGGCTGCCTTTCGTACCCGCAACGTCAACCGCACTTCCTTCCTCTGTGCCGGAAGCATGACTTCGGTTTGAATGCTCGAACCCCCAAAGGTCTCGCTCTCAAGCAACGCCACGACTCCGAACCCCGTTCGGCCCGATCTCACCAAGCGGCCCAACTCCGCAGCGTGCACCGTCAGCGCGGGAATCGGAGACACCGTGCTGTATTGCACCAACCGACTGGGCAATTCATCGCCACCCGTGACGTACAGCCATTGGCCCAAGGCATAGGCATTATTCGTATCGACGAGCTCTCGTCCAGTTTGCCGATCGATCAGGCTTCGAATCGCACCGCGTTTGGAATCGAGCGCGACCCGATAAAAGGGACTCTCCAACACGGCCGGGTCATCCAGCGGTTCTGCCCGCGGCGACGTCGGCAATGGCCGCAAACGCAAGGCCCGGTAACCCAGTGCGGGAACGTCGAGAGCCAGGAACCGCACCTTCTGGTACACACGCCCCACTCGTAGCACTTCTAAGGGAATCACCTGGCCAGTTCCGACATCCACCAGGCCCTGCCCTCGACCGATGTCCAATTCCATCACGCCCGTGCGTTCCCAGCTCAACGGATTGAAAATAAGCACCGACCCCGGCCCAGCCGGCGAGACATCGGCGATGGCCGACAGGCACCGTTGCAGCAAACGCTCGATCGCCCGCTGCGCTTCGGAGGCCCGCGCATCTTTGTCTTCGCCTTGGCGTCGCGCCTGGTCGCTCTCCGGATCGCGCACACTACAGTCCGCATGCCAGGTGTGCTCATCCATCAGCCGGCTTCGTTCCCACGCGCCGTCGAGCTCAGATTGATCGACGCGAAAGCGGGGATTCAACTGCCGGGCGAGCGTCGCCAGCTTTTCAGCGGAGGGCAGTCGCCGCGAATTCTCTCGGATGCGCGCGGTCACCCGAGCGTTCGCCGCCAACCCATCCTCCCAGTACGGCCCGCCATCGCCCCGGACCACCGGCAGCTCGCCCTGCTGTTGAGTGATGGTACCCAACGCTTCGGCGAACCCACCGAACTGCAGCCGAGGGTACGCGTAAGTCCGATTCCATTCGTCGACGAACGCCGCCTGCCTTGGCTCC
Source organism: Verrucomicrobiales bacterium (assembly GCA_003445095.1). Lineage (GTDB taxonomy): Bacteria > Verrucomicrobiota > Verrucomicrobiia > Limisphaerales > UBA9464 > UBA9464. The sequence goes on along the minus strand of DLVS01000710.1, from coordinate 53 downwards.
AAGGTCACATTCTCAACGTGAGTGCCATAAAGAATCACGTCGTTAGCCCGATA
>DLVS01000001.1 GCA_003445095.1 Verrucomicrobiales bacterium | reverse complement strand
TGCCGAAGCCATTGCCAACCTTTCTGCGACGCTGCGTAACCAGTCCCTGGATGAACTCGTGGGAGAAGACGTTCGCCAACATGAACGAACCCTCCGGTTGCTTCGAAGTGCGGTGGCCGTCCTGCTGGCACTCACCGTCTGCGCTGTGTTTGCCGCCTTCATTGCCCTGCAGGCACGCAAGACCGCGGATCGAGTGGCCCAAGGACAGAAAACAAACGCGGTGGCGCAGGCGAATGAGTCGCGTTCTCGGCGGTTAGCCGTGGCGTCTCTCAACGAGGCGGCCGACTCAGACCTCCGAATTCTGCTCGCGGCGGAGGCGGTGCGAAGTCATCCAACGGCCGAAGCGGAGACCGCGTTGCGCCAATCGCTATTCGTGTCAATGAAGCCGGTGCTCACGTTGCCTGGCCCTGAAGGTCCGGTGAATTATGCCATCTTTAGCCCAGACGGTACTAAGACGCTGGCCTTTGGAGACGCGGCGCCCCGCCTCGCTGACGGCTCCACCGGAGCAATCCTCCGGGAGCTTCGCAACGGTACGAACCCAGTGTATCACGCAAGTTTTAGTCCCAATGGCCGTCGGATCTGCACGACGAGCGCCGATGGGAAGGCTCGGCTGTGGGAGGTGGAGACGGGGCAGGCTTTGATGGAGTTCCCTCACGAGAACATCGTAGGCGCGTTTCTGAGTTCCGATGAGTCGAGGTTGCTGACTCTGGGAACAGGTGACTTGATTTTGTGGAACGCTGCTACTGGAGAAAAGATTGCCGCCCAAGAGTGCTTGGCCGTGGCCCACCTTCATCCTCACTACCCGGAAGTGGCGTTTAGTCCGGACGGGAGCCGGGCGGCCCTCTGCGGCCGAACCGATCCGATCATTATCGAGACGAAGACAGGCCAACAGCTCATGCGGTTGGAGGGCCATGCTCGAACTCCTCGAAGCGTGGATTATAGCCCAGACGGACAGTGGCTGATTACCACCGGAGAAGATGGGACCATCCGGCGCTGGCGGTCGGCTACGGGGCAGAGTGTGTCCACCTGGAAACATGACGCGCCCTTGGTCGAGGCGCGGTTCAGTCCAGATGGCAAGTGGGTGGTCGCCCGCGATGACCGTCATACGATCTTGATTTGGGATATTACGACCGGGCGCAGGGTGGCTGCGCTGGATCTCCAAACGTCGCCCCAATGGCCGGTCATTTTCGAGTTTGGCCCGAATGGAACCTGTTTAGCCACGGGCAGCCTTGATTCGGGCACCGCCGAGATTTGGGACCTCGCGACCGCAACCAAGTTGGCCGAGCTGAAAAGCGAGCAGGGGACGCTGCAGACGCTCCGATTTAGTCCTGACTCAAAACGATTGATCGTGGCTGGGTACGACACGCCGGTCCAAATCTATGCGTGTGAGATGTGTGGTTCGCCGGCCGATTTGCTGAAGTATGCTCAAACGCGAGTTTCGCGCTCGTTGACTCCGGAAGAGCGCGCGAAGTTTCTTGGCGAATGAACGGCGGACGCGGTTGAGCACAGGACGCCTTGGGCGGGGGAAGGGGAGCATCCCAAAGTTGGTGGCTGGCTGCCCGCCCGTCATAATTCAGTCCAAACACGAATCGATAATAGGCAGAGGTTAGGACAAGCCATTGGGAGGAGCGGTTCTTGATCGCTGACAGGTGAGTCCCACCGGCTGGAGCCATCCGATTGACCTTGGACCTGACGAACTAGGACTCACTCGGTATGATGTTCGCATGACCTGCCTCGGCGTGGAAATCGGTGGCACAAAATTGCAAGTCGTGGTCGGCGAGCCTGACGGACGAATCGTTGAGCGATGCCGCTTTGCCGTGGACCGTGCCGCCGGCGGGGCGGGAATTCGCGCACTGTTGTCCGAACACTTACAGACGCTAGTCCGAGCCCATTCGCCATCGGCGCTCGGGGTGGGATTTGGAGGTCCCGTTGATTGGCGCGCCGGCCGCATCTGTTGCTCCCATCAAATCAGTGGTTGGCACGATTTTGAATTGGGCGATTGGTTGCGGGCGCAGACCGGTTTGCCCGTCGCTGTGGACAACGATGCGAACGTGGCTGCCTTGGGAGAAGCTCGCCATGGCGCGGGTCTCAAATCCAATCCCGTATTTTGGATCAATATGGGAAGTGGCGTAGGGGGAGGGCTGGTAGTGGACGGACACATTTACCACGGCGCTTCGCCGGGCGAGGCGGAGATCGGCCACGTCCGGCTGGATAAATCCGGGACGCTGGTGGAGGACCGCTGCTCGGGCTGGGCCGTCGATTGCCGGATTCGCGAAGCAGCAAAGCTTCATCCCTCCGGTCCGTTGGCTCGCTTGATTGGGACCGAGACGCGAGGCGAGGCGCGCTTTCTCGCGGCCGCCCTCGCGGAAGGTGATGAGTTAGCGCACGCCATCTTGAGCGAGCTGAGCGACAATCTCGCTTTCGCTTTGTCGCACGTCGTTCAGTTGCTTCATCCGCAGATCATTGTGGTGGGAGGAGGACTGTCCCTGATTGGTGAGCCGCTGCGGGACGCGATTGCTTCCGCTCTACCTCAGTACGTGATGGATTCGTTTCAGCCCGGTCCGCGGGTTACGCTGGCGGGATTGGGCGAAGACTCCGTGCCCATCGGTGCGCTGGTTCTCGCCGGCGAAATGGCATCAAGAGCGGGGTAGCGCACCCGGCGAGCCCTCGAACCTGAATTTAAGCTTGGAGCAGGGGAGCGCGACCTTCAAAGCTCCCTCATGAAAGATTGGATTGCGACTTACATTTCGGCTCAGCAGCGCGCACTGGCGAGCCTCGACCCTGCTCAACTCGCGCCGTTGATCGAGACGCTCCAATCCGCTCACCGGGAAGACGCTCAAGTGTTTGCCATCGGCAACGGCGGTAGCGCGGCCAACGCTAGCCACTTCGCGGTGGACTTAGGCAAAGCCGCCAGCGACTTGCTCCCGCGGCGTTTTCGTGTGCTGTCGTTGACGGACAACATGCCCTGGATTACCGCGCTCGGGAACGACTACAGCTACGAAGATATTTTCGTCCGACAATTGATGAACTACGCGCGGGCGGGCGACGTTTTGATTGGTATCAGCGTTAGTGGCAATTCGCCCAATTGCGTCCGGGCCTTCGACTGGGCGAAGGCCACCGGCGTGAAGACGATCGCCCTGGTCGGCCAGAAGCGCGGACAGATGGCGGAACTCGCCGACCAACTCGTTGTTATTCCGGACGGCCATTATGGGCGGGTTGAGGATGTGCAGATGAATATTCTGCACCTGCTCTGCTACGCCTTCGTTGAGAATCCCGACTGGGTTAGCTGAATCCGTGCTGATCGTGGAGATAAAGACGTTGGCATTTCCGTTTCAGCCTCGGTCATCAAAAACTCCCCTTGCCAACGGGGCGAGCTTCCCCCATTTATCTCGCACTTCGGAGCGCGAGCGTAGCTCAGCCTGGTAGAGCGTCACCTTGCCAAGGTGAATGTCGAGGGTTCGAATCCCTTCGCTCGCTCCAATCTTCTCGGCGGTGGTGAACGCAGTAACTGTATACGTGTTACGTTTTGAAGCGGGTGAGCTCTACGTGGGCCTAACCTCAAACTTGGAACGTCGTCTCGCAGAACACCAGCGCCGCCAAAGTCCCTCGACGCTACGATTGAAAGGGAACTTCACCGTCGTTCATCAAGAGGTTCTTGCCGACTACCGGACCGCCCGTTCGCGAGAGAAATTTCTCAAGTCTGGGGCTGGTCGGGCCTGGCTGGTGAGCGTCACGGCGTGAAACGCCGCAAGCCTTGCCAAGGCCTGGCCCGTTCCACGGGCTGAATGTCGAGGGTTCGAATCCCTTCGCTCGCTCCAATCTTCTCGGCGGTGG
>DLVS01000002.1 GCA_003445095.1 Verrucomicrobiales bacterium | reverse complement strand
AAGGCACCAACGTCCGATAGCCGCCGGCAAAGGCCGCTTCGTAAGTTTGGTTGAACAAGTAAAACTCTAGTTCACTGGCGCAGGCACAGGTCCAACCCCGTTCTTTGAGTCGGGCGACTTGGCGCTGCAACACCGACCGCGGCGCCTCGGCAACCAAGGCTCCATCCTGTTTCAGGAAATCGCAGATCACCAAGGCCGAGCCGGGTTGCCAGGGAAGCGCGCGAAACGTCGTCAGATCCGGGCGCATTTCGAAGTCACCAAAGCCCGAGTCCCAATTGGCCACCGCAAAGCCATCAAGCGGATCCATTTCCAGATTAACGGTCAGGAGATAATTGCAGCCGTGCGTGCCGTGTTTCGCGACGGAATTCAGGAAGAAGTTCGCCTGAAACCGCTTGCCGACCAGCCGGCCGAACGGGTCTGGAAACGCGACGAGGACGGTGTCGATGCGGCCTTGGCGTACCTGGGTAGTGAGTTGGGAAAGCGTCATGAAATACTAAACGGCGCGGGGCCTTTTGGCCGCACCGGCGAGCAAATCAAACACAAGTACGCCAATGGTGGCCAGCCTGGGTTCGTCGGGAGTTCAATGCCATCGCAGTCCAAGAGCTCTTAGGTTTGGGGAATTCCGCTGCACGGTAGTCACCCGAGCCGGAAAGGATTCAAATTCAGATTGCTCCGCGGCTAGCGCCGCATAGTTTCCCCGCCGCCGTTGGCCGATGGTGTAAAGGTAGCACAGGGGTCTTTGGAGCCCTTAGTCATGGTTCGAATCCATGTCGGCCAGCCAACAGCTTTCTTAGGGGCCGGGACGGAGTTTCGGGAACGGGTTGGGGGATCAATGAGGCGCGCTCGCTAATTCAATTTCGGGGGTTGTCCTTAAACTGAACACCGACGGGAGGAGGCGCTGACTAATGCGGCGCGTGTGGAAACACTGGGGTACCCACGGAGATCGTGGCGCGAGAGGAGAGTGCGCGTCGTTCCCTCCGCGACTACGGTTCATGTTTAGAAGGGCGGTTCACGGGCGCTCGTGGTGTACCGCGCGATTTCAAAGCGTGACGCAGCCCTATCTGACGTGACACTGGGACGCTCCACGTATCAAGATGGGGCAACGTGAAGATCGTAAACCCACTCTTTCCGGCACCGTTTTTGGTGGCCGCGCTCGTCCTGATCAGTATTCCGGATCATGCCCTTTCGGAGACGATCTATCAGTTGCAGTCCGGCAGCAAAGTCACTCTCGCGGAAGGCGCGACGGAGGTCCTCACGGGATACCTCACCTTGGGCCCCATGGTGCCGCTGATCGATCCCAGCTATGAATTTCCTCTCCCGCAATGGGACGTCCTGGCCTTGCGGTTCGAGAGTGCGTCGTTCTCCCTCAGGCTCGATAGTTCGCCGGTGGGTATTCTGATCACCCCGCCCGAATTCGTCCACTTGTACGGAACTGCCTTGGCCAGCGGCTTACCTGTCGCAACCGTTACGTTGTCGACGGAGGTTAGTGGATTTTTGAGCAATTCGCGGCTGGTGTTTCCGGAGGTTGGGCTCTCTTCGGCTCCAGATTTACCCCCGCTGGCTCGACTGCGTCTTGACGCGGTGGCGGTGCCGGAGCCGTCGACGGTATCGATGCTTGCGCTCGGCGGGTTGGGCGCGTTAGCGCTGGCACGGACTCATATAAGGCCTGGGGCGAGGTCGTCGCGAAAGTGAAGCCGCCCTCATTCCTCCCAAGTCGACGACGAGCTCCCCTTTACCCACGTACTTTCCTGAAATGATGAAACAACTGACACCGTTAGTCTGCGCTGCGATTTTCGTGTTCCGTTGCTGGGCGGACGATCCCTTGCCCAGGGCGAATGCCGCGCAAAATGGATGGGATCCGACCCGGCTCCAACGAGTCTCTGAACTGGTGGCCGGGGACGTGAAAGCAGGCAAGATTGCTGGGGCGAATGTCTTGCTGGCGAGAGACGGCCAAGTGGTTATGCAGCAGAGTTTCGGTACCCGCGATATCGACACGGGCGCGCCCATGCAGGCTGACACGATTTGCCGAATCTATTCGATGTCGAAGGTGGTCACCGCCGTCGCCGTCCTCCAGTTATTGGAACAGAACCGCCTCTATCTGGCCGAGCCCGTGGTTCGGTGGCTGCCCGAGTTGAAGGATCTAAAGGTTCAGGCGGGGAGTGGTGGAGCGAATACACTCGTCCCCGCGACCAATGCCATCACGGTTAAGATGCTGTTGAATCACACCGCCGGATTGAGCTACGACTTCTTCACTGGGACACCGGTCCACAACGAGTATGAAAAAGCCGATTTGTGGAACTCGAAGTCCCTGGATGATTTTATCGCTCGGGTTGGAAAGCTACCTCTCCTTGCCCAACCCGGGACGGCGTACAATTACAGCATCGCCGACGACGTGCTGGGGGTGCTCATCCAGCGAATCAGCGGCCTGCCCTTTGAGGAGTTTGTCGCGAAGAACATCACCGAGCCACTGAGGATGGTGGACACTGCCTTCGACGTGCCGGCAGACAAGATGAGCCGCCTCGCCAAACTACATGAAATTCGCGACGGAAAGTTACAAACCACGCCCGCCATCCTCGGGGCGTACGCCGAGCCGGGCCGGGGAATTCCGTGCGGTGGCGCGGGGCTGTTCTCCACGATTGGGGATTACGCGCGTTTCGCTCAATGCTTGCTAAACGGCGGTGAACTCGAGGGGGTGCGAATCTTAGGCCGCAAGACCGTGGAGTTGGCGCGGATGAATTCCTTGCCCGACGGGGTCTTTGCCTTCAGTCGCGCGGATGGCTGGGGGCTATTCAGTGCCCTGCGTTTGAACGTGGCCCTGAGTAACGAGCCGGGGTCGGTCGGGACTTTCTTTTGGAGCGGCGCGGCGACCACCCATTTCTTCGCCGATCCCCAAGAGCAAGTGGTTGCGCTCGTGTTCACCCAGCTTGTGCCGTTTGACCAACCGGCGCTCATTCCCCGTTTTCACATCGCGGTGTACCAAGCGCTGGAATAGGGGCGCACTGGCCGCCGAGCCTGCCACTTCGATCAAATCGTCTGCGCGAGGAATCCGCCGTCGACGCGAATATCTGTACCCGTGACGAATCCACTTGCTTGAGCGCAGGCGAGGAATACCGCGGCGCCCACCAGTTCTTCCGGCTTCCCAAACCTTCCCATCGGCGTGTGGCCCAGGATCGCCTGGGTCCGAGCGGTGGGACTACCGTCCTCGTTGAAGAGTAATTTGCGATTCTGTTCGGCCGGAAAAAATCCCGGAGTTAACGAGTTCACGCGGACTCCCCGCGGCGCCCATTCGCGGGCGAGAAACTGGGTGAGGCTCAGCACCGCCGCTTTGGCGGCTGAATAACTGACCACGCGCGACAGCGGAATATGCGCCGACACGCTGGCGATGTTGATGATGCTGCCGCGCCCCGCGGCGCACATAGCCGGACCAAATTCCTGGCAAGGCAACAGGACGCCTCCCACAAGATTGAGGTCGAAGGTGCCGCGCCAGGCCTCCAGTGAAAGCGCCTCGAAGCGATTCGCGTCGGTTACAGTCGCCTTCGGATCGTTGCCGCCCGCGGCGTTCACCAACACGGTCGGTGGGCCCAGCCGATCACGGATAGCGGCGTGCGCTCGCTGAAGGTCGTCGCGGAGGTTCGCGTCGGCAGCGAAGAATTCCGCTTTGCGACCGGCTTTCCGAATTCCTTCGGCGCGAGCTTGGCCCCGCTCCGCATTGCGCCCGACTACGGCCACGGAGGCACCGGCGGCGGCCAATCCTTCCGCCAGCGCACCGCCCAAAACACCCGTGCCACCAATGACCACGGCAACTTCACTGCTCAGTTCAAATAGGTTCATGCGAAAAAGTGAATTAGAAGGAAGAGGAACCGCTCATTGACGCGGATGAATGCGGGTCGAGGAGGAACTTCGTTAGCTCACTTGGTTATCGGCTCAAGACCACGTAGTTCTTCCGGCCCTTGCGCAGGAGCAGATGTTTCCCGAAAAGCAGGTCGGTTGCCTTAAGCCGGCGGTCGATTTCCGTTAGCCGATGGTTGTTGAGATACAGCCCACCGCCTTCGAGATCTTTGCGAGCTTGGCCTTTGCTTGGACACAGGCCCGCCGCGACAAACAATTCGATTACTGGAACTCCCGGTTCGTCGAGCGCGCC
>DLVS01000049.1 GCA_003445095.1 Verrucomicrobiales bacterium | reverse complement strand
GGCGATTGGTCAGACCATCGCCGTTCCGCGATTTGTGCGCTCGGGATTTCCGTAGGGACCGCATTCGGATCGGGCGGGAGGATGACCAGCGGATCCTCTTCGCGGTCAATCGTGCCGGTGACGGTGCTGCCATCCTTCAGAGTGAGCACGGCGAGACGATATTTGTCGTCCACGGCCTTCGACGGATTCAAGATGTGGTCCAACAAATCGCGTCGGCCAAAGCGTGCCGAGACTGCCGTGAGATCCGGGCCCAATAGCCCCCCAAGCGAACCCATTCGATGGCATTGGGCACATCCGACCGTTTGAAAGGCTTCTCTACCGCGCACTCGGGAGCGTCCAGCGGAGTTGGTGGAAAAGTCGAAATCCGAAAGCGTCCATGCCTTGACTCGGGTTGGCGCCCCGGGAGCGAGAACCGCGGCGGGCGCCGTTTTCGCGGCGGCAATCAATTCACCCAGCGCCAGCCGCTCACCGGAGCCCATGGTATTAGTGAGACTGCTACGGATTTGGTGAAGCGCGGTGTAGTAATCCCGAGCGCCCTGATCTCGGTCCGCTTCCCGGAGGGCCGTGAAGTAGGTTCGCCATCGATCGAGATCCCAGCCCTCTCGGATGGCCCATAACTGCATCAGATAATACAAACGTTCGGGAGCCGTGGTGGCAGCGGACAGCAGGGGCAATGTTTTGGTCAAAGTCTCCGGCGCACGCAGGTTGGTTAGGACACGGCAAAGCTCCCGGTTGAGTTCAGCACTTGAGGACGGATAAAGCGCCGCGAGTTGCATTTGCGCTTGCTTGACTGCGGCTTCGCCCGGCCAACCGAAGCGAACCAAGGCGATTCCGAAAATGCGGAGGGCAGTGAGTTGATCCGCCTCGTTCATCGAGCCTAAGGGCAGGGAATTCAGCCGAGCGAAGATGAGAGGTTGGCCTCCCTTGGCAGCAACGCGCGTGACCGCCAGTAAGGCGTTCACTGCAACCGACGCATTCGTCTCGGTCAGCGCGCGCTTCGACCAATCACCCAACGGGAGGCGTTCCAGCGCGCGCCGCGCGGCACTGCGAATCCATCGGTCGGCATGGTCCAAGTTGGCCCAAATCTCATCCAGACGTTCAGGTGTGCTGGGCAACGTCAGTTCGAGATGGCGTCGAATGTTTCGCGCGTTGGCTTCACTCCGATCGGCCGTAGCCACCTTAGCCGGCGCGACTGGACCGCCTGTCCAGCTCACCCGGTAAAGTCCCGACTTCGTGCCCCTTCCGCCGGTCACGAAATACAGCGCGCCGTCCGGGCCGAAGGTGAGGTCGGTCACATTGAGGGGCCGGCCGCTAAGAAATTCCTTAAAACTCCCCACATACGTCGACCCCTGTTCTCGAAGATTGACGGCGAGGATTCGTCCGTACGCCCAATCACCAATGAAGAAAGCGCTCCGCCACGGCTCGGGGAATCGACTCTCGTGGGCGAAAGTCACGCCCGTCGGTGAACCTACCCCAATGTCCACCGCCGCCGGCAATGTATCCGCGGCGGAAGGCGGGAGATTTCCCTGGCCACGCCGCCAGCCATAGTCACCACCCGGCACCAAATGCAAGACTCGCGTCGGTCGATACCAGGGCGCTCCAATATCGCGTTCCATATCGGCTTCATACGTGAAAAGTTCTCCGTCCTCGTTGAACGCGACATCCATCGGATTCCGCAGCCCACCCATGACGAGCTGGAACGAAGAGCCTTCGGCGTCCGTGCGCAGCACGTGCCCGACTTGCAGATAACGCGTCACACGAGCCGCTTCGCGGGGATTTAAGGTGGGAAGGATTTGGTCGTTGGCCATCTGCTGCACCGGAGAATCGGCCGAAACCTCCTTGGGCAAAATCACGTCGTCACCGTGGACCAGATAAATTGAACCGTCCGGTCCGAGGCGAAGATGATTGCGTCCGTGGCCCACCCCACCCTCCGTCGCCAACAGGAGTCTCTTGTCCTCGAACTTGCCGTCCCCGTCTACGTCGCGCAGTCGGTAAAAGCCCCGACTATTGTTCGCGTTCACGTATAAACTTTCGTGGGCATACAACAACCCGCGGCACTCCAACAAAGTGTCCTCGATAACCTCGACTTGTTTCACCTGATCATTTCCCAGCGTAAGCCGAATCAGGCCGCGTTGTTCGCGCGCGACTGTCAGGCGCCCTTGAGGGTCGAAGGCGAGCGCGATCCAGGAATCTTCTTCGGGCCGGGCGGTCCGCAACAACTCGACCCGAAATCCGGGCGGGACGGTGAACGTCGCTGGATCGGTCGCCTGCTCCGCTCCGCGGGCGAGCATCCAACTGTTATAGGCGTCGGCCGACCGAGTAGCAGCGAACGGATTTCCCCAGCGCCGAAAGCCGGCTTCGCCGTGGACAAAAGCAGGTTTCCACCCGCCTGCGGAATCACGGGAGGATTCCCACGTCGGATCCGACACCACCCAGCGTTGCCGCCCGTCTGCCAAGACCAGTTCGAGCATCAACCGACAAACGGGCACCCCCGTAGTGTTGGTAACTTGGACGGTCAGCAAGTTGGTTCCGGCTCGAACCAACCGGGTGACATCGAGCGTCACCGCGGTTCGAACCCCGACCGCGGTGCCCACCGCGACGCCATTGAGCGCGATTCCGGCCTCTTTCTCGGCCGCCGCCAGCAACACCGCCTTGACCAATCCCGGCTCGGCCACAAAGACGCGCCGGAATTGAGCAACTCCTCGGAACTCTCCCGACTCGGGTGACATCCATTGAGCCTGATCCGGCAACGAATCTTCGCTGACAATGGCGGCCGCGGGGAGCCAAGTCAGGAGAGCCGCGAGCGTTACCAACCCTCGGGCGCGCGGCCACAGGATACGCAGAAACACGGCCCAAACCTATCCGCAGCGTATCGGTGGCTCAACGCCCGAATCGGCCCGATCACCGACCCCCCGATCCGAACGCGAGCACGGCCAATCTTCTTCGCGCCGGTGCGCTCGATGAAACGAGTGGTTCGTCGTCTTACCGTCCGACCTTGAGCTTCCTTTTCGATACGAACGGGTGAGTTTATTCCGTCGGCATACCTCACTGAATAATCTGGAGATGCCATCCGCCTTCTTTTTGGGCTTTGAGTCCGAGGGTGCCTGGACCGGCGGTCCCTTCCAGGATTCGCGTCGAGCCGTGTAACATCTCTAGCCAAAGCGTCGACCTCGGGTCGGACTTCCGAAATTCCCACTCCTGAAGAGAACTGCTCGGCACTTCGACGACCAAAGGAAGGGCACCGGAGAGGTCGAACGACGAGGTCTGAGTGCGGTAGTGTCCGGTAAAGCTGGCACCGGGCGTTCCGGACAGTCTCAAAGTCGTCATGGTCGAGCAACCGACGATGAGGAAGCAAGCAGCGCTACAGAAGGCAGCCGAGAAGAGGCGCTGGAAGTTGGGCATAGTTTTCGATGGTTGAGAGGTCAAACTGCGGTAACAAAGGTTTGTTCGGATTGTATCGGATCAAGGCCGGCAACTGGCCTACGCGAACCTAGCGCGACGAGTTCCGCTGTCAGGAGGCATGGCCATCGTCGTCTCCCTTTTTCTTGGTAAAAACTTTGGCGATTTGTACCAGCGTCACCAAGCCGAGACAAAACCCCATAACCCCGGCGCCAATGAACACACCCCAAATCGCGCCAACGGCCGCGGCATAGCGCGGTAGCGATGTGCCATCTGGAGGCGAGAACAAGCCCTTAACGAACTCGGGCGAAATCAGCGCGATGACCGAGGCAAACACCCCGCCAACGACCGAGGCTAGGATGGCCGCAGCGAGAACGGAGAAGAAGAAGCGAAGAAATGTCATGGCGTACTTAGGATTGGTCTAGGTGAGCGGATACCGTCGAGCGACTGACTATCTGGGGAGCGACCGCAATGAGCCGAGGGTTGGTTCATTTTTCTGAATCAACTCGCTGTTACACTGGAGGCATTTCATGGCGGTCTTGTCCGATCTTATTTCGCGGTCATTCGACGGATAACGGCGGTCGAATCGCTGCTGGGACCGGTTTGACACGTCGCCACGAACTCAATCTGGGCCAGGGTTACTCCGTCCCGCGGGAAGGCCTTTCGCACTGCTTCGTAAAGTTCAAGGCTCTCGACCCAGCGGCCTTCATCACACGCTTGAAACGCCGGAATCGTCAGGGCCGCCAAACGCCGGGCGTCGGCATCAGCCTCTGCTTCTAATCCTAAAAGCTCGTGCACCACGAATCCTCGCTCACTGCCCTTCACGGCGACTCGCGCCACAGGTCGAGTCAACAAGGCGTCGCCCGCCGCGGCCCGCGTCTCTTCCGAAAGGAGGATTCGCGTGCCGAAGGTTCGGTTCAGCGATTCGAGGCGAGAAGCGACGTTCACCGGATCGCCCATGGCTGTGTAGTTCATCCGGGTGTCCGAGCCAATGTTCCCCACGATGACGGTTCCCGTATTCAGGCCAATGCGAGTGGGAAACGCCAGTTGCCCCTGCGCCGTCCACTCGCGGTTCAATTCGTCCAGACGTTGCTGCAGTCGCCAGGCGGCGACACAACCGTCGCGGGCGTGATTGGGATTGGGCTTGGGCGCGCCCCAAAACGCCATCACCCCGTCGCCGATGAATTTATCCACTGTACCGGCATGTTGCTGAATCACCGTGCTGATCGCCGCGAGATACTCTCCCAGATTCTCAACCAACTGCTGCGAAGAAACACTTTCCGCCAGGTGAGTGAAATCCACGACGTCGGAAAACAGAATCGTCAGTTGTGCGTTGACGCCACCGAGCGCGGCCTCGACACCGTTCTCTAACAGGCTATTGACGACGTCGGCGGGGACGTATTTCCGGAACGAGCGGAGGCTGGAACGCGCGTCTCCGAGGGCTTGCTCGAGCTGGCGCACTTCGCGAACTCGGCTAAGCGGTCGCGGCGAGGCTTCGAACTGCAGATGACTGAGCGCCCGAGCGTCATTGCTGAGCTGGCGCATCGGCTCCGCGATTCGGCGGGCCAAGGCCAAGGCAGCGAGGGCAGCCAAGACGAAGAAGCTTGCCGCAGCAACGGCGGCCCAACGCAGATTCTGGGCGACGCCGCCGGCGACCTCCGAAAGCGGCATCAACATGGCCAAAATCCAAGGAGGATCATTAGGGCTTTTTAGGCGGCGAAACGAACCGAGGTAGCGGGTTGAATTGTACTTGAACTCACGGCCAAAATCACTCGATCGCGATTCCACACCCAAAAGTCCGGGGTCTCGAAGCAGCGCCGACAAATAGGCCTTCAAAACTCCGTCCTCCATGGACTGTCCCGTCGCCCCATTGGTGAGGCCCACGATTTGCCCGACCAGTCCAGGATCGGGATGCCCGATGATTCGGTGCGGCTGTCCCGCGGGCGCCGACTCGATGACCACGACGTAACCCGGCACTTCTCCGTCAAGCTGACGAAGGTAACGGTTCAGCTCGGCCAGCGTCAGGCTGACGCCGCAGACCGACCAAACGCCTCCGGCGGGGTTCTTGATCGGAGTCGCGTACCGAATTCCCCACCGGACTTCGAGCCCGGGATCGTGCCAAGGATAGGCCGGCGTCCAAACGGAACGCTCGGTAGTCCGGGCCTGCAGAAATCCTTCATCGTCTCGGATCTTGGTCGCGGGGACACTCGTCACCTCTCGTGTCATCCGTTGGGACTCGCGCCATTCCCATCGGTTGACCGAGAGGTCTCCGCGGTCGGCCGAAAGGCCTTCTTGGAGCACGATCTGATCGTTGGCCAACCTTTCGGCTTCAGCGAACTGGCCTGACGGATTTAGGACCAGGGTCAAGCGCGCCAAAGACGGTTGGGCTTTAAGCGAATCGGCCAAATATTCCACAATAGTCGGAAAATTGGTTACCGTCGGGGTTCGCGTGCCGAGGAGTTGGACGAACTGCCGATTCTGATCCACCGCCTTTTGCAGCAACTGCTGCACATTGGCTTCAACCCGAGCGAGCGTCTGTTGGCTGATGGTTTGCGTGAGATCGCGAAAATTCCGCGAAGCCGTCCAGGTGCTCAATGCGACCAACACGGCCACCGTGCCACCGAGGAGCGACAGCAACACCGTCGCGAGCAACGCGCGGAAGCTGAACGTCCTGGTTGTTTTCGATCCGGCCACCGAACGAAGGATTAGCTCGATTCCGCGGCAAGCTCCATCTCGAACCGAGAGTTGCAGAAGGGAGAGGGAACGGTGGTTCGGGTTACAGACGCCAAGGAGGTGGGAGTGGGGAACCCCGCGGAAGAAACGTGCCGCAACCCGAACCGGAGCGAAGCTAAAAACGTGCACCGGCATTGTCAACGAACTGTCGGGCTCGAACTAACTTCGCCTTCCGGACATTGACACCACAGAAGCCCAGCGGTCCGTAGGCCAATCGGTGCGCGAAACCACGCGCGTGACTCACGAGAGCGGGGCATCCCGGAAAGGACCCTGGATCATGGTGACGTCGAGATCCGCTTGGCAGCCGGAGTTAACCTCCATACTTTCTCTTCATCATGATCCGAGCCCAAGTCACAGCGCTCTTCTTTGTCTGCTTTTCGTGGTCGATCTTGGTTTCGGCCTCCGCAGATCACGAATTGGCCCATCACGCGGTTTCCTTCAACAAGATCAATCACAAGAGGAGTCCCGTCGCGGGGTTTCGTCCAATTCCTGCTCCCGGCGGTCTGCTGTGGCAATTCACCCGTTCAGGCGAAGTAATCAACTCACCGGCTCTCAATCCGTCCGGCGAAATCGTCGTGACGAGCTATTTGACCAACGCTTCTCCCGAGAGCGGAACCAATGGCTGGCTGCGCGTGCTATCCGCCGACGGAGACCTACGCTGGGAGCGTCCGCTGCCGGGA
>DLVS01000803.1:3816-4388 GCA_003445095.1 Verrucomicrobiales bacterium | reverse complement strand
CAATCGGCGACTTCCTCGGTCACCACTTCGCCTCGCCGCCGACTTTTCCAGCGGCCGATTTCGGGAAGCAGCAAGACCGTGGCAACCACGATCAAGGCCGCGCTCAGGAGCCCTAGCGTTGACAGAGAGAATCGTTGGACCAGTTGAAACGCAACGAGCGGCGCGGCCACACCCCTGACACCGGTGAGAAACGTGTGCACGCTCATGTAGTCGGCGATTCGTTCGGGGGGAGCGAATTTGGTAACCCAAAGTCCCCAGGCCACGTCGCCACCCGCATTCGATATTCCGTAGATGAGAGCTCCCGCAACCAAACCCACGGGCGAACTACTGGTGAAAAAGGCAAGAATACCCACCGCGAAGCCCACGTTTAAGGTTGTTCGTAACGCGAAGAAGTTCATGCGGTCGAAAAGCCAACCCCAGACTGGGTTCATAATCAGCCGGGCCAGATTGGGAATCACACCAGTCAGCAGTGCGATCTCCGCCGCGGACTTCGCCAAGCCGTACCGCGGGTTCCCCAAGTATTCGACCCGCATCGGCAACATCATTAGATTGGCGAATCCCATAAACATCCA
>DLVS01000803.1:0-3729 GCA_003445095.1 Verrucomicrobiales bacterium | reverse complement strand
TTGGCGAATCCCATAAACATCCACACGATCAACGTCTGCCGGAACAGCCGGTCGTTTCTGACAAATCGGAGCGCATGCAAGGGATGTCGGCCGCCGGAGAGGTGGAGGGGTTGGGATGGAATCCGGATCACGGCCGCGGCCGCCAGGGCGAAGGCCAGACTGAACGTTAGCAGGAGCCAGCGAAATCCGCCGGGATCGGCGTCGAGGAATCTCCCGCCGAGCCAGGAGAACGCGAGCGCCCCCCCAATCCGCAGCATAAACGTTCGCGCATACAGCTTCCCTCGCTCAGTCTCCGGATAATTATCGTGATACACCTGGGTCATTAACGGAATCACGGCGGAGCTTGTCGTCATGGCCAGCACACTCCCGAGGACAAACAAACTCAGATAAGGGAAAGCCGCTGCGACAACGCACGAGGCGGCACCGACCAACAAGATTCTCGCCGCCCCTTGAGTGGCCGGCCATCGAGACCGCTCGACCAAACTCACCGCAAGGGGCGACAGCAGCAGCCCGAAGCTCCCACCGCCGGCCACGAGAGCTTTAGCGACGGCCCCAGCCTCAAAATTCCGAACCGCCATGAGCAGAAGAAATGTGTTCGCCGCCGACTCGAGAACGCCGGCGCAGACCATTCGCCAGCAATCAAAACGAAACGTGATCTGAGCGCGGTCCATTGGTTCCACCACGGACGATTGGAGTCCAGGCGCGCGCCCGCACCAAGTCACAAAAACCCGGGCAACTACCCCGACGAGCGCCACCTCGACGACAAGCGATTCGAAAACCAGCTTGCCCGAGGATCGAGTCACGCCAAGCTCTCCGCGATTCTTAGCTAACCATCCTGCTTACCAAAACTATCTATGGGCCGCATTTACAACAACATCGTTGAAACCATCGGACGCACCCCGCTGGTCCGCTTAAATCAGATCCCGGCCAAAGCGGGGATCGATCCTTCGACGTCCATTCTTCTGAAATGCGAATTCTTCAATCCGCTGGGCAGCGTCAAGGACCGGATCGGGATGTCGATGATCGAAGACGCGGAAAAAGCTGGGGTGCTCAAACATGACACCGTGATCATCGAGCCCACCTCGGGCAACACCGGGATCGCGCTCGCCTTCGTGGCCGCCGCCAAAGGATACAAGCTCGTGCTCACGATGCCGGAAACCATGTCCCTGGAGCGCCGGGTCTTGCTCGCGATGCTCGGCGCCAAGCTGGTCCTTACTCCCGGCTCGGAAGGCATGCGGGGCGCCATCGCCCGAGCCGAACAACTCGCCAAGGAAACGCCTAATTCATGGATTCCTCAGCAGTTCGACAATCCCGCGAATCCAGACGTCCATCGGCGGACGACAGCTGAAGAGATTTGGGCCGATACCGACGGCAAGGTGGACGTGCTGGTCTCGGCGGTGGGCACCGGGGGAACCATCACGGGATGCTACGAAGTGATCAAACCCCGCCGCTCCAGCTTTACCGCCGTCGCCGTCGAGCCGAAAGATTCTCCGGTGATCACCCAGACGCTCAAGGGCGAACCGGTAAAGCCCGGGCCGCACAAAATCCAAGGCACCGGGGCTGGCTTCGTGCCCAAGAACCTTCACCTCAAGAGCGCGACCGGTGAGGCCCAGATCACCGAGACTGTTCAGGTGAGCAACGACGACGCGTTTGCAATGGCGCGGCGACTGGCGAAGGAAGAAGGACTGCTCGTCGGGATCTCGACTGGGGCCAACGTCTGGGCGGCCTTGGAACTGGCCAAGCGCGCTGAAAACAAGGGCAAAATGTTCGTCACGATTGCTTGCTCGACCGGCGAACGATACCTGTCCACCGCCCTCGCGGCCGAGGCTCGAGCCGAGGTCGGCGGTTGATTCCCCTCCGCCGGGCTCGGCCCTCAAAGCGTTCCCACCGCTTGTTGGCGCGTCTCGAGAACTCGACCGAAAGCGTCGCTCAGGCGGAGGCCGAGGAAAGCTTTGACGGCCCGGATGGCACCCGCCGACGCCACCAATTCAGGGACTCGCTCCCACGGAGCCACCAGGAGCTGGATCAGCAGTTGCCGCGCATCGTCTCCCAGAGGCTCGGCGGCCGCCAGTGGGTTGAATCCGTGGCTGGCCAATAGCCGCGCTTCCAACGCATACACGGTCCTTGGTTGAGCTGCGTGGAAATCGAGATGGGCCAGCCAGTCAGCCCATACGCCATAGATTTCCGGCACCGGAGTATCTTCCTCGGTGCTGCGTTCCAGTAAGGCCACCCCATAAGAGAACTGAACCAGCTTCCGATAGTCGGCCCGGACGCCGGGATACGTCGCGGTTACGTTGATCTCTCTCAACGTATGCAAACTCGATCGCCGAGCTCGAACAAAACTCAAATCCCCAGCAAATCCCAAGTCTAATCGGCCGTGGAACGGCGAGGTGGGACGTCGAGCCCCTTTCCCCACGGTCGCGATCCGGCCGTGCTCGGAAGTCAACCAATGAACGATGACGCTGGTATCGGACAGTGGACGGATCCGCAGGATGATTCCCGTGGCCCGTTCGTCAGACATGGCTCGGCGGCGCACTCATTTTTTGGAGCCAGCGTTCCTCGGCTCGTTTCATCCGCCGACGGGCAGCGGGCTCACGATCATCAAAACCTTGTAAATGCAAGAGCCCATGGACCACGTAGCGATCCAGCTCGGTTTCCCAGGTGGTGCCGAATTCGCGGGCTTGACGGACAGCCTCGGCGACACAGATGAACAACTCGCCGTGTAACCGACAGCCGGTGCTCCCGTAATCGAAGGTGATGATATCCGTGGGGCCTTCGTGTTCCAGAAACTGGCCATTCAATCTCGCCGAGTAATCTGCCGTTACGAAGTGCAGGCCCAACTCGGCCGTTTGGCCACTCTCTCGAAGGATGGTTTCGACAACCTCGCGAACACGGCGGCGATCCACGGGCCGGACTCGCTGGGAATCGCGAATCTGAATTATCAACGGCCGCGCAATACCAAGGGCGGCCGTGCCTCGACCGGAGCTCCGAACCACCTGCTTGCTCCGCTTAGCGGTTTTCATCCGAGGTCAAAACTTGAGGGTGATTTGTCCGGCGAAAAGACTGTTGCCTTGGACCCCGGGAGATTGCTCTCGGCCGTAGCTGTACTGGACCTTCATTTGCCAGTGTTGGTTGAAACGCCAACCCAGGGCCAGATCGAGTCGCCACGCTTTGTTATCCCACTGGGCCTCGCCTCCCAAGCCATCAGGCACCTCACCGAACACCATCACGTTCATCCGCGCGGCAGCCCAGAGGTGGGTCGTCACCTTGTATTTGGTTTCGGCATACCAGCCGAGTAAGTCGGCGTTGCCCACGTTGGGAACGTCGAAGCGGGATAAGAACAGCTCCGACCAAATCTGCCACCGTTGCCGCGACCAGCTAACATCCAAGCCAGTGGTAAATTGCGGAAAATCATTGAGCGACGTGCCCGCCGGCAGGGTGAGAACGGCACTGGGTAACAAGTACGCGCCGCCGCTTCCTGAAATTCCAATGTTCCACGCGGGTGCCGGCCGCCATCCCACGCGGGTCGTGACAGTCGGACTTGACCAACCTTGATCGAAACCACTCCACACGGCCGGTCGGGAAGAAATCGAGGCATTCTTGAACTCGACGGCGTAGTCCAACTTCTCGACCGAACCAAAAATGGAGGCGCCCGTAGTGTACGAAGGTCCCCAGATCAGAGGCACCCACGCGCGCTTATTAGCCGGCAGCGCCCGCCGTGCCAGGAAC
>DLVS01000809.1:458-6083 GCA_003445095.1 Verrucomicrobiales bacterium | reverse complement strand
GTTTCGGTCACGTCGCACTGGCCAGGTGGTTTTCATGGTGAGGAGATGGCGTTACTGTCCGAATACCCGCATTATTCCGGCGACACTGACACCTTCAGCGAACCGTCTCGGAACAAGTTCGAAGGTCAAGATCCGGCCGCAGCAGGTCAACCCCGGAAGGGCGCGGAGGAGTATTCATCACAAATTCCGGATAAATGGTTAAGCCGGCACAAAGCCCGCAGCGGCACCTTTTACGAAACACGCTTCCAGTGTGTCCGTTAGACGGGCAGGTGAACCTTCACGGCGGACTCCGCACAAAGATCGGTCTTGCGGATCCACGAGTTTCCCGACAACAGGTTGCTCCGGCCGTGCCTCCCACTCCTCCCGACCTCTGGTGCCCCAAGGTGGATCAGCCTGAGAATCCTCGATTCGTGGTAACTATGGTGCATGGTACATTTGCCCGGAGGACAAGGTGGATTTGCCCCGGCTCTCCGTTCGGTCTGATGCTTCGGACGAGGTTGGGGGAAACACGCATTGAACCGTTTCGCTGGTCGGGATCGAACAGCGCCAGAGCCCGACAGGAGGCTAGTTCATCGCTCCGGCACCACCTGCACGCCCTCATCGCTCGATATCCATCAGCGCACCACGCCATCATTGCACATAGTCATGGCGGCAATATCGCGCTCACCGCACTCGCTGACGATCGGCTGGCCGGCAGGATGCTCGGAGTGGTCACCCTTGGGACGCCGTTTCTGGACGCGAAGGTGATTGAACCCCGTTTTCCCCTCAGCCTGGTCGATGGCCTAGCCGCCGCTAGTTTCGCCGGAATTTGTGTGTTTGCGTTAGGCGCAGCGCTGGGTAATGGCCGCGCTTGGGGGCTCCCCGGTATTCTCACAACCACAATTGTCGCCGGTATTCTCGCGGTGGGGACGTCCATAGGAAGGTTGATGCAGTCTTATGCGAAGGCCGTTTGCGACACTATGCCCGACACGCGTCTCAAGGCCCCACAATTAGCGATAATACGAACCTCAGCCGACGAGGCGGCGGCAACCATTTCTGGATTGCGGGTCGCCGGGGTTTTCGTAGCGCTGTTTTGGAACCTGCTAAGTAGTCGCATTGTTAAGGTTCTGCAGCGTACGTTGAAATCCATTGACTACTTTGGAGTCAGGGCTCGGGAAGCAGAATGGACGAAAGCCTACTTGGAGGTGATGAATAGGAAGACTTCATATTCCGCTTTGGCTGAATCAGATCCTTCCGCCTCTGGCAGCAAAGATCAATCGGAGGGCCGATCTATAAGCCTCCGCCCGTTAGTCGGTAGGGTTGGCGGGCTTTTGCGCGATGCCAACAATGGCGTACGCCCGTTGGGAAGTAACCGTCTTGATACAGCTCCGTTGAACTGGGCAGAAGAACTTTGTAAACAGGTTCGAAGCTCAGTCCTACCTTATGTGCCATTTGTGGTCCTTGCTCTGCTGGACGCGCAAAGTGAAGGGGCGCGGTGGTTCGGGGCCGCCGTTGCTTTCGGATATGGGGCTCCGGCGGTGTTAGCCCTCGCCGTAAACTTCGCCTCTATTCCGTTTTCCGTCGCGATGGCGTTGGGAGTCCTCCCATGCGGTTGGACCCTTCCTTTGGCCGGCCCGTACCTTGACCTCACGGCTGAATCCTCACCTCTGGGGACGTGGTCGGTGACCCAGCTGCGTACTCAAGTACAAGGAGAACAACTTTCGCATTCTCGGTCCCACGATGACCCCGAGGTCTTTGCTCAATCGTGCGACTGGCTCTTAAGCCGGTCGAGGGATGTGGCAAACTCAGCGGAGTTGGCTTAGTTGAGAATTGCCTTCGTCTCGCGGCGACTCGTTCGGCAGACTTTGGGTGATATCGAGACGCAGATTTCCGCCGCCCTTTTCGCATGGCTACCTCATTCCAGCCCATCCACTATGAGGCGACGTGCGCACCCAACGTTTGCTCTGTTTCCTCTTCTTCCCACCGATTCTTCTGATCGCCCTCGCGGCTTTGTTAATGAACGGCTGCGCGACTTTCCAAGGTGAACCGCCTCTTGATATCATGCTTTCGAACGTGACTCCCGGCCAGGGAGGCGGCGTCGGCGATGCTCCACTCAACTTCGTCATTCGCCTCGAAAACGCTTCGCCCTATCCCCTGACCATCGAAGGCGGCGCCTACAAGGTTTACTTGAACGACATTTACGTGGGCCAAGGTCTCTCCAACGAAACGCTGCAGATTGATCGACTCGCATCCGCCACGGTCTCGGTGCCCGTTCATGTCAGCACCTTCCGCCTGGTGGGTTCACTCTATAGCGTGCTGAAATCGAACCAAGTCAGCTACCGTTTGGCCGGCTCGATTTACGTAAAGCACGACGGCCGGCCGAAGACTTACCAAGCGACGCGTGAAGGCATGGTCAATCTGGCCGAAGTGCAGAATACTCTCGGCGGCGCGAATGCTCAGTGAGTCGCGCGGCTGAGCTTGACCGGACTGTTGTGTCATCAGCGACCCGGATCGACGGGTACTGCCGGCGCCGGCCGCACCGGATAACTCTCCATGGTTTCAGCTTCCGCGTGGGCAGCCTCACGCAGTCGGTTCGGCGTGTAGTCGAACCACGGCAGTTGGATCATGGGCTGATTCCACCAGCCGCGGCCGAACTCCGTTTTGCAGAAAAACTCCGCGACCACGATCAGGAAAGAAAGGCCGAACCAAATGGCAAAGACCGCGGCCCCGGCCGATAGTTGCCCCGTGCGCGTCGCGAGCCAACGGGCCAGCCGCACTAACCTTCGCGGTTCGGGTTCCCGTCGCGGGCTGAGTAACTCGAGGCGCCGCAATGCGTGCCATTCGAATTCTCCCAAATCGTCCTCGGTCACCACCCCCGCTTGCACTCCCGAGCGGACCGCTTTGGCATAAACGCGAGCTGCCAAGAGTCGCAAGGCGACGAACAAAGGAAACAGCGCGAGGGCCATTATGCCGAAAAAACGTTCCGAAATCGTGAGCGCTTCAGCCGGCGAAACCTCGGCGAGCCGTGGCACATATTGGGCCAACGCCGGAAAAAGTTTGAGCACCAAAACCACGCCCGTCGCCCCGGCCCAAACGATGGCCAATCCTACACTGGCGAGCCAATGACGACGCACGAGCCGCCAGACGAGTCGAAAATCATAAAACCGCCGCCAATCGCCGGTGCTGGCTTGGCGAGCTTGGGCCAATGGCACGTAGGCCATCGCTCCGGTGAAGAGCAGCATTCCGAGGATGAAAATCGAAGGCCCGAACCAAGCGTGTTCGTACCCTTTGTTGAAAGAATTCTGCCAACCCGCAAACCAGGCGACCGCCCACAACAAACAGCCCGGCAACGTCAAAACCGCCGTATTGAACGCCATCGGCAACCCGATGCACAGATTGTGGGCAAATCCACCGAACGCTCGCCGGAGACCACGGCGAAAACGCGAGCTCGGCGACTCGAGAACAACGTGTGCCCCCAGGATCCAGTTCGGCCACGACTCGTGCTCGGCGGTGCGGGGATCGGCCTGAACGAACGCAGCGAACGAGCCGCCGCGATTTCGCAGTGGACTCCGGCGCCACCAACTTCGAAGCGTTTCCCGCTGCGCAGCCCGAGTCGCCCATCCCACCACGACCACGCTCAATAAGAGAAACGTGCTCAGGACTGACCCGAACCAAAGTTTCCACAGACCGAAGACTCCGCGACGTACGAGCGAGCTTCCCGGCCCTTTTTGCGCGGCACTTGAAGCCTCACCGAGCGATTCGACCGTGGTCGACGGAAGCGGCTGATCCGACAAGTTTGACTCCCCAGATTTCACGCGAACACCTCTTCGAGAACCGCGTTTTCTGCGAAGGGAGTCTTCATGCCCATGATTCGGCCAATCGTGGCCGCGAGCTGAATCTGGCTCACCGTTCGATCCACCACCTGGCGGACCGGAATCCCTTTGCCGAACACCAAAGCAAAAATCTCGTGCGCGCTCCGCGTTCCGAAATGATGCTGGCACGGGACCGCCGCGAACGGGTTGTCGTCTCGACCGCAGTCGGGCACCACCACCCAAACCGTGTTGTCGCGATATTCCGGATCGGCTTCTACCACGGAAACAAGGCGTTTCACTTCCGCATCCATGATGGCGAGGCCCCGCGTGTAGTGATCGAGATAACCCCAGTGCACGTAATCGCAATCTTGGTAATTGACCATCGTGAGTCGGGGACGGAGCTCACGGATCGCGCGAAGGGTCAATTCGGTAAGCAAGCGGTCACCGCGCGGGTTCACCAGGCCCGACTCACCATAGTACTCTCGCCAGCTGGCCCAGAATTGCTCGATCGGTTTGCCTTGGCCCGTTTCCTTATCAACGCGGTAGTCGAGTGATTGAAATTCGTGCAGTTGCTTTTGCTTCTCAGCCAGCGCTCGTCCGTCGAACTTTCCCGCCGCCAACTGCTGTTGGAGCAGCCACGTCTTGTAGCGGCGAAGACTGAGGGTCTGCGAGCGGTAGTTCACTCCAAACAAGTGGTGGTTGCTGAAGTTGTAGAATTCTTCGTCGCCCCGATCTTCTCCGTTAACCAGCAACGCTTGGTGGGCCGGCACCTTGAATGCCTCGCGGCAATACTCGAACAAAGTAGGCACCCGCGCCTCGAAGCGAGCTCCGAGAAATTTGTGCCCGACACTTGGCCTCGATTCGGCGACATCGCGGAACCGTTCGTACTGACCGGTTAGGATGTAGAGGGTGCCTTCGCCGTGACTGGTCTGATAGTCGTGGAACCGGTCGATCTCCATCTGCGGAAAGAGCACGCCACGTTGCGTCAGTTCGTGGGTGAGGAAGGGAGCGCAGGTGTGTTTCGGGTCCAATGACTCACGGCGCCGCGCTCCTCCACCCCAGCGGATTAAAATGACATTGGGGCCACGATATTCGGGCCTGACGGAGAGGTCGACATCAGCCAGCACTTGCGGAACTCGAGCGAGCAGGCCGGCGCCGACGACCGTCGAACTCACGAGAAACTTTCGGCGGTCCATCGAAGTCGCGGCGGTGTTCATGGCGAATGGAGTTGTGTCCGCCAAAAGAACGCTCGGCAAGCCTCAGAAGTTTCAAGATGACAGCACGCCAGTCCCAGAATAGTTGATTCACGAAGCCAAGACTCATAAACCTTTTTTGATGCCACGCGTCATCCAGCCCACGATCCGGCGCTTCCGTTCTGTTCAGGAAGCGGAGGAGGCTGACGATGCTTAGTGGAGTTCACGGACGCCTTCCGAACGCCTCCAACACCTGGAGTTTCTCCGCCAATACACCTATGGACCCGAGGCATCTCAGCGACGACTTCCGCGACTTCCTAATCTCACTAAACGACGCTGGCGTTGAGTATCTGCTCATGGGCGGCCATGCCGTCGCGCACTACGGATATGTTCGGCCCACCACCGACCTCGACGTCTGGGTGGCAATTCGCCATTACCACCGTCGCGGACGTCGTGTGTCCAAGGGGAACGCATTCACTAAATGTCGAATCTCGTGAACGGCGTCGTCTTCGAGTAAAACTTCCACGACATCGAATCGCCATTTGACCCGAGGGTCAGGCAGCCGCCGCAAATAATCCTGTGCCGTCAGTGAGAGCAGCCGGCGCTTCCTCGCGTTCACCGCCGCCGCGGGCCGCGTCCAT
>DLVS01000809.1:0-416 GCA_003445095.1 Verrucomicrobiales bacterium | reverse complement strand
GAGGATCGAGTCTTCACCTCGACGAACACGAGGCAGTCCTCCGCCCGAAAAATTAGGTCGATTTCTCCGTGATCGCTCCGGAAGTTGGTGGTTAGGCATTTGAGTCCTCGCCGCATCAGCTCGCGGCGAGCCGCCTCCTCACCCAATCGACCTCGGCGCAAATGCTCGGGCTGTTCGGCTGCCCGACCCAGTAAACGTTCTGCCCAAGCCCGCCAGCCGCTCATGAAGAAATTCCGAACAGCTCAGGTTGACGCAGCGGCGCGAAACTGCGGCGATGGATCGAACAGGGACCTAACTTCTCCAGTGCCCGGATATGCTGTGGTGTCCCGTAACCCTTGTGTTTCGCGAATCCATAGCCCGGCCAGCGCGCGTCGGCCTCGAGCATCAACCGATCTCGGGTGACTTTCGCCAAAACA
>DLVS01000140.1 GCA_003445095.1 Verrucomicrobiales bacterium | reverse complement strand
GGTCTCGCGTCGCGCGCGCTGCCACCGCCCCAATATCAGCTCGCCCAATGGACCGCCACCCCACGCTGGTTGCCAGGTGCGTTGGATCCCACCCGGTTGGGCACAATTCCAACTTCGCCGATAATCCCACCTGCGCCTCTCAGCGTGCCCGCGCCACCTACGGCCGCGGGTACACCGACACCGCTCGTTCTCAAAAATCAAACCGAGGCTTCTTTGAGCGGGGACTTGGCGAGCCGCGAATTTCGATCTTCCCATTCCCCGCTTTCCGCGGTCACGGGAACCGATGTGCTGGCCCCAACGATCCTGGATCTCGTCGTCTCCCCGGGCGGTGCAGTAATTCTCACCCGGTTGGTTTCGACGAGCGGTCAACGCGACGCCGACGCTATGGCCGTCGATTGGGCGCGCTCCTTGCAGTTCGCCGCCACCGGAGTCGACCCCAGTCCCGCGGCAAGTGATCCGGCGCAGTGGATGACTGGCCAACTGGTGGTCCACTGGCGCGTGGAGCAAGGACTTCGTTAAACCATGGCCCCGGAAAGACTGATTGCTCTGTGGACCCTCGGTCTTCTCGGAGGCCTTGGGGTCGTCGCCTTGCGGACCGAACTCCAGCGTCGGCGTGTCGAGAGTGAAGTCTCGGAGGATCGCATTTTCCGCTGCGAAAATTGCAGCCTCGTCTACACCGACGACTCGGACGTGGATCGATCTCGTTGCCCAAGTTGTGGCCGAACCAACGTTCCATTCGAGTTTTGAGTTTTGAAACTGTGAGTGGCATGAGCGGGAGGTACGGCTCTCCGGGTCGAACCAGCATTGGTAGCCTGCACCTTCCCGACTCAACCTTCCGAATATCCAGGAGAAGCGGCGACGACTCGACCTTCCCCATCCATTCGAGAAAGACCTCGAGCAGCAATGGTCCGGCGCTCTTGCCGTACTCGATCCAGCTCGTCATCCAGATGATCTCGTTCGCGACGTTTCACTTGGCGGTGGTGAAAATGAGCTTGCAACGCCGAAAACCAAGCGTTCCGGCAGCGAACGCCGGTGTGAAATAAACGAAAGGCCAGGTCAGAATCTTCCCGGCCCCAAACCCCATCGTAGAATTCGTCGAAGCCGTCCACCTTCAGAAAATCGTCTCGGCGAACGGCGAGGTTGCAGCCGCGAATGGATAGCTCGAGTTCCTTCGGGCGGGCTAGGACACGGCCGAGCGCCGGCCAATAAATCGAGTTCTTGCGGTTTCCGAGCCCGGCCAACCAAGGCCTCGGCCACCATCCCGGCTGGAGCCCCTCTCTAATTAGTTTCTCCGTGTAACTCTCCGGCAGAAAACACCGCTTCCCTTGTACAAACATCCCCTCGCCCGACAACCGCAGGTGATCGGCAATGAAGTGTCGATGCAACGCAGTGTCGTGGTCGATGAAGATAAGGACCGGCGCCATCGAATAGCGGACGCCAAGATTACGAACCCGGGACTGTCGAAACCCGGCGTCCTCCTGCCAAACATGGCGCCAACGGGCTTCACTGGAGCACAAAGTCGCCCGCACCGCCTCAGCCGTGTCGGGCTTCGACCCGTCGTCCGCGATGATCAGCTCAAACGCCGGCTCGCTCTGAGCCAAGGCAGATTTCAGCACCAACTGAAGGGCGGCCGGCCAGTTATACGTGCTGATAATCAATGCCGCCTTGGGCGGCTCCGTGCGCATGAGTTTGAGTTGGCGCACTTGCCGAACGCAGTGAAAAGCAAATTCCGATTTAAACCGGGTCTTTTCTCGCCAGCGCAATTGATTCGGGCGAAATCTGCGCCTGGTCATCGCCACCACCTTGCCGCCATTATCTCATTCGACGAAGAGCGTGACTCCGTGTTCACCCACTACTGCATCCGACGGTCACAACGACCCGCCGGCTGGATTCCCCGCGTGCTATACCACGCTGCGGCACTTCGCGCAGTGGTTCGAACGACACGGCGGGCCAATGCTGATGTATCACAAACTCGGCCCCCGACCCGCTCGTGTTCGGATCAAAGGACTCTATGTGAGCTCGGCGCTCTTTCAGCGCCAGCTCCGGGAGCTGTCTGCCGCGGGGTTCCATTCCGTTCCAATTCACGAACTGACCCACTGTCACGAGCCAAAGCCGAAGTCGGTCGTGCTCACGTTTGATGACGGATTCGAAAACGTCCTGCGGTACGGGTTGGAGCCGATGCGAGCTTGTGGCTTCCAGGCAATTCAGTTTTTGGTGGCCGATCTGCTCGGCAAGACCAACGAATGGGAGCAACGCCAAGGAGAAGTTGCCGAACGATTGATGGATGAGCCGCAAGTGCGCGAATGGCTGGCCGCCGGTCACGCGATCGGAGCTCACACCTGCACACATCCTCGGCTAACCCAAATTCCACTCAAGGAGGCCCAGGAAGAAATTCGCGCGAGCAAGGCGAAGTTGGAAGACCGGTTCGGCGTAGCGATCCGTCACTTTTGTTACCCGTTTGGAGACTACAACCAGGCGATTCGTGACGCGGTGCTGTCTGCCGGATTCGACACCGCCTGCACGACCAAGCCCGGGCTCTGCCGAGTCGATGGTGACCGACTTCAATTGCGTCGCCTCACGGCTCGATATGCGTCCCTCAAGTGGGCGACCGTGGGACAGACGCTCCGCCGTTGGCTCCGCCGTTAGGTTCGGTCAAACGGTCTTTCTGTCAGACGGGCGCAAACCCAGCTCGCTCCGGCAGCTCAGTACCCGATGCCTTGGGCGCCCCTCGCTACTCAGGAGGTTGGCCCCACAACGCCTGAATACCTTCCGCGACCGCTAGGTCTAGACGATGTTGACACGATGTCAGTGAAACTTCGACAGCGCAGGTTGGTAGGCGTGGTCGTCCCAATAATTATCGGGGCCGCGTTGATGTGCCGCACTTCGATCCACCTCAGGCGATCCCACAAACCCGAGACAGCGGGCGTTCCACCGACAAATACGCGAGGCACTTCGTGGTTCGGCTATGATCGAATTGCGACCGATATGGCGATTGAGTCTTTGACCGCGTCCACTCCCATGCCGTCGTTGCTCGGCGTGGTTCAACTTCAATCCTTCAAAGAACCCGTCGCCCGATTCACATCACGGCCGCCTGCCAACGAAATCGTCGGGCCAACCGCTCCCAGCTTCGAGTTAGCGGCCCAGTGGGGAGCGCAAGACCGGCTTCAGCGAAAGTCTGATATTTGGGACAAGTTTTGGCGGAACTGGGTGGACCCCCTTTTGACTGAATCGGACGGTTGGAGTTTCTATGATCCCACGGAAGATAGGCCGCGCGCCCCACTCCCCGTTAATCTTCCACGAGCGTTTGGCGCAGGTGTTCAATTCCGTGCTTCCTTCTAAGAGCGAAGCACCTTTATTGCGGTTTGGATTTTACCGCGATGAGTTTGGATCGAGTCCGGAAGAACAGTGTCCCGTCGGACAGCGCCGGGGTGGCGAGGCATGTTTCTCCGAGGGAGCTAAACGTCAGCACCGCAAACTGTGCCTTCGCCGGAACCACAAAAACGTTTCCTATTTCACTCACGAAAAACAAATTGCGTCCGTCGGAAACGGGCGACGCCGTGTAGCCCTGCCCGCCGCCGGAGGCTAGGCGCTCGCTGTACTTGATGACGCCGCTCATCGCGTCGAAGCAGGTGAGCACTCCCGAATCGGTGCAGCTCCAAAGCAAATCGCCCACGACAATCGGAGTCTGCATATACCCCCCTTGCCGCCCCTGTGCCCACACGATTGAGGCATTGGTCTGGCCCGGGTCGGCTGGAGTGATGTCACCCGTCGCATTCGGCCGAATCGCGCGGACCGGGCGCCACCGACCATGCGCGCTCGTAAAGTAAATCAAGTCGTGAGCAAACACCGGCGTCGGCACCGGGATGTCCCCGCCTCCGTCGAGCCGCCACAGTTCCGACCCGGTTACGAAGTCATATCCACCCGTATGATGCCAACCGTTGACCGCAATTTGCGTCCTCCCGCCGGCTACCACGACTGTCGGAGTGCTCCAAGTCGGCACGTCGCGTCGCGGTGTTCGCCACAAATCCCGGCCATCAGTGGCATCGAACACTGCGAGAAAGGAATTAGTCTGCACATCGCATTGCACAATCACTTTGCCGTCGTACAAGACCGGGGAACTCGCGAACCCCCATTGAGCACTCGGGCTTTCGAAGTATCCGGAATCCATCGGGCCGAGATCTTTTTTCCACAGAACTTTCCCGGCAGCATCAAAACACCAGAGGCCTTCGGAGCCAAACAAGGCTGCGATGCGTTGTCCGTCAGTGGCCGGAGTCGAGTTGCAATGCGTCGCCTTCGGATGCCGTTTCACTCGCGGAATTCCCGTGTGCGCAAGTTGATTCCACGTCACCGCCCCGGTCTCGCGATCTAATGCCAGCAAGCGCCACTCGTAGGTGTCGCGATCGTCGACTGACTCAATATCGCCATACAAACCAACCTTCAGAGCCTCCGCGCCCGGCTTCACCGCCGTCGCCACATAAACGCGATTTCCCCAGATGATCGGCGCGGCGTGAGCCAGTCCCGGGATGGGCGTTTGCCAAGCGATGTTCTGTCCGGTTTCGAGCTTCCACTCGGTCGGCGCCGGCCGCGAATTATCCACACCGCTCGCGCTGGGGCCGCGGTATTGAGGCCAATTTGCGGCCAATGAGTGTCCTACCGCCATCACGAGAATTATCGCCCGTGCCCAAGAGCGTTGAATCGGGTGCATTGCGCCCTACGGACTACACTCCACTCCACGCCGGAGCAAGCACACTGCACCTTTCAAGATCAGCGGACCGCGAACACTCCGGTAGTTTTCCCCAGTTCCTCAACTCGCCTTGCGCGCCAAGTTGATCGCCATGATGCCGCCGAAAAGATTGAAGATACGCGTCTCCCCAAATCCCAGTTGTCGCAGGCCAGCATCGACTCCGCGTTGCGCGGGATAAGCAATCAATGAATCCAAGATGTATCCGTGAGTGTCCGCGTCGCCAAAGAACCAACGACCGAATCGGGGCACACCGTGGCGCAGATACTGGAAGTACAACCAACGCCACGCCGCGAGATCCGGTTTCCCAAAATCGAGCACGAGTAACCGCGCGCCCGGCTTGAGTACGCGCTTGAATTCTTTCAGTCCAGCTTCCCAATCGGCTAAATTGCGTAGTCCATAACTGATTGTGAGCACGTCAAAACTCGAGTCCGAGAAAGGCAGAGCGAGCGCGTCGCCGCGAAGAAATCGGACCTGGGAACCCAATTTCGCACCGCGAGATCGCGCCACGGAGAGCATGGGTTCGCTAAAATCCACACCCGTCACCTCGGCACCGGCAGCCGCCATCTGGAAAGCGACATCTCCGGTACCACAGCACACATCAAGGGCTTGATCGCTTTGCTGAATCTGCGCCAACCGGATCATGCGACGCTTCCACCACCGATGGAGCCCGAGGCTCTGGAGATCGTTGATGAGATCGTATCGGGGCGCGATCGTCGCGAATAGGTCGGCGACCCTGTCTGCGCGAGCATCACTCGGCACGTAATACTTCCCCGGCACGGGCCGAGGATAGCCCGACCAGAAAAATAAGGAATGGCGGTCACGCGCACTAGCGTTGAGAATGGCGGACGGGGCCGCGGGTCGTGTCCAACGCGGAACCCATTCGCCATTTACAACCCTGCTCAAGATTGAATTAGCTCGCTGACTCGGATGACGACGCCCCGCCGGCTACTGTTTGTTGACCGCTCCCGCACCGCGCTGGGTGGGCCCGAATTCAATCTGGTTGAGTTGCTAGCTTCTTCCTCCGCGCGATCCCGGTGGGAGACGTGCGTGGCCTGTCCACCCGGAAGCCTGCTCGAGGCCGCGCTCAACAAGGTGCCAGTGCCTCGACACGCCTATGGAATCCCGGCTGACGGAGGAAAGACTTCCCGGACTAGCGGTCGGTTTAGTCCTCTGGCCAAGCTCCGCGCCTGGCGTGAATTGGAGCCGGCCACCGACCGCCTCCACGCCATCATTTCCGGGTTTCGGCCCGATGCCATTGTCTCGTGCACCAATGTAGACCATTTCGCGGCCGGGGCAGCGGCCGCGCGCTCTCACATCCCCAGCATCTGGTGGGTCAACGAAATCATCTCGAGTGATTTTCTGACCTGGCCGCTCCGCCGAATCTTCCGCAAACGGGCCAGCCAATGGGCCACTCGGTTGCTTCCGGTTTCCGACTTTGCTCGCTCGGCCTTGTTGCATGAAGGGATCCCGGCGGACCGCGTCACCACCGTGCACAATGGAATTCCGCTCGCTCGCTATCAACGCTCCACTTCGACGCTCCTCCGTGATCGCCTCAGGTTAGCCCCGGGTGAACCGTTGATCGGGACCGTGGGCCGGCTGACTCCGTGGAAGGGGCAAGACTTTTTCCTCCGCTTGGCCAAGGAGTGGGCCGCCCAAGGCCGCGGGGGACGCTTCGTGATCGTCGGTCGTCCGTTCGCCGAAGACACGTCCTTCGAAACATCCCTCAAGAAATATGTTCGAGCTCATCGGCTGAGCTCACGCGTTCACTTTGTGGCGTTCCAAGCAGACCTCGCCGCAACCCTTTCGCAGCTCGATGTGTTGGTCCATTGTTCAACCAAGCCCGAACCGTTTGGACGTGTGATCATCGAGGCCATGTCCGTGAAAGTTCCGGTGATCGCTGCCAGGGCTGGTGGTGTCCCGGAGATTATCACCGCAGGGGTCAACGGAGGGTTAGCTAAGCCCGGCAGTGTGGAATCCTACATAGCCGAACTTACCGCTTTGCTCGGCGATCCCCGGAAGCGGGCCGCCTGGGCGGCCGCTGGGCGACGGACGGTGACCCAACGCTTCAGTCTTGATCGGGTATTCAACGATTTCGAACGCGTTCTCAGTGAAGTCACGGCGAAGTAATTCGGAAAAAGCGCGGTTCGTCTCCCGTGGGTTCGGAGTGAGTCAACCCGGACATCCCACTGCTCACACTTTCCCAAGGTCCGGACAAAGACGTCGCACTCCAGACCGTACAGCTTGGACCCGAGAGTCCCGGCCACGACAAAGTCACTGTCCCCGCGTCGCCCGTAATCCCCAAAGGAATTCCCGGCGAAATTGATTCCGCTGCGCTCCCCAGTATCGCTACGCGGTCAAATCGCCAAGTACCCGCCGAGCTGTACGAATTCGATCCATCCGCTTTCGGTTTCACACCCACGTATTGGCCCTCTTCCGACATTTCGGAAACGATCCAGACAGCGACTTCCGAAGCGCCGCTGAGGCTAGCGTGCTGCGACAGGTCGAAGACGACATTCGTGAAGACACTATCGCGGACGATCTCGAAGGCACCGGCATCCAATGCTTCCCCACCGTCGGCGGCAGCGAACACACGCAACCGTTTGCTGGCGGTTCCCGAGGCCCGGACTTCGAATCGAAAGCCCAGATTGCGCCAGCCCGTTGCGCTCGTGGTGAATTCAAGCCCAGCAGTGCGCGAACTCGTGCCTTGCGCGGGAAAGCCTTTCAGACTAATCGCGCCGTTGGGTATAGCCGGATCGTCCGAGCTGCCTTGAAAATTTGTTGAAACGACGCCGCCGAGTAAGCGGGCCAAACCTGACCCGGTGGAGGCGGCCAGTGATTCGGGATCGTTAAAGTTCCATTCGGCGATCACGGTGGTCCCGGGATCGGCGAGGGCGATGGTGCTGGTAAGCGCAGCCAGGATGAGAACGAGGGTTTTCATGTCAGTAGAATTCAGCGGATAGAATATCCGCGGAATAATGGCCGCCCTCGTCCCCGGTCCGGCCAATTGTTTCGGCTCGCGAAAAATCAGGAGCCTATGGGAGTACGGCGGCAAAGTCTTTGCCACGGCACTTCCGAACGCGCTTCACGCCTCCGTCAGCGCCCGTTCTGCTCCACAAAGGCTTTCGCCTTCGCGACGAATTCATTCGGATCGCGCGCGAAGTCATTGCTATCTGTCTCGATCGCCAGCACACCGGTCCATCCGGTCTTCTTTAATTCCGCCAGCAGCTTGTTCAGGTTCCCCTGCCCTTCCCCAATCTGAGTGTCGAAAGAAACGTCGTCGCCTTGGGTCTTCTCCACTTTCTTATCCTTCAAATGAATGTCGTACACCCGGCCGTCATATTCCTGGAAGACCTTCGTAGGATCCATTCCCGTGGAGGTAATCCACCCCGCGTCCATGCACACGCCGACATGTGGATCAAGTCCCTTGAGGAGCGTTCGGACCACGAGCGGGTTGCCATAAAGCGAACGAATGCCGTGATTGTGGATCGCCACCTTGATGTCGTACTCCTTCGCTAGGTCGGCGAGGTTGTTCAAGATTCGAAAGTCAGGCGGCTCAACGATGATGAGCTTGATCCCCATATCTTTGGCGAAATTGAACAGTTTGCGATTTTCCTCTTTATCCAATGACGTGCCGGCGACGCCGAATGTGTAGGCTCTCAGTCCGTTCGCCTCGAGCACCGCTTTCTTCTTGAGGTACTCCTCCCGCGGGGAATTGGGATCAATGTGTTTGGCGATGACCTGAAGATTGGTGATGCCCTGCTTCTTGGCGAAGGCAACTACCTGATCGAAGTTCATCTCGCGCAGGGTCCACGTTTGGATACCCAACTGACCGGAGAGATCGGCGGCGGTGGCACTGGCCAAATTGCAGGCGACGAGCCCGCAGCTAAGGAAGAGTTTTGCGAGTTTCATTGGTGCGTCGAGACGTTATGCGCCGCGGTGATTCCACATGCAAGCCAACGCGCAGCGGACGAGTGGCACATCACGCTAAAAGGCGCCGAGCAATTTCG
>DLVS01000672.1 GCA_003445095.1 Verrucomicrobiales bacterium | reverse complement strand
TTTCCCCTACCCGACGCTCTTCCTATCTGAAGCACCGCTCGCCTACTTCGATGAAGGCATCGATTCCCGGTTCATCCGCGTCAATCGCGCCGCCTTGCGCATTCTCGGGCTCAAACCGGAAGAGGTGGCCGGGACCTACGGCAAGTCGTTCGTTCCCGACACGCCCGATGCTCAGCGACGCTTGCGGATGGCGCTCGATTCTCTCGGACGCGGCACCGACACCAACGGAGTTGTGCTCGAACTTCGCCGCCGCGACAACGGAAAGCCTATTTGGATTCAATGGTGGTCCCGCCCCTCTCCGAATGGCGAGTACACCCGCACGATGTTCATCGACATTACCGAGCGGGTGTTGATGGAACACGAAAAGGCCAGGCTGGAAGCGCAGAACACGTATCTGCGGGAGGAAATCCTCGCCGAGCACAACTTCACGGAAATCGTCGGTCAGAGCCCCGCGCTCCGTCGGGTGCTGGATCAGGTGGACCAAGTTGCGCCCACCGACGCCACCGTTTTGATCCTCGGCGAGACCGGGACGGGCAAGGAACTCATCGCTCGGGCAATTCATGACCGCAGTCCTCGCCGCGGTCGGCCGCTCGTGAAGGTGAATTGTGGGGCGATCAGCGCGGGTCTGGTCGAGAGCGAGCTCTTTGGCCACGTCAAGGGCGCATTTACGGGCGCGGTGGCGGCGCGGGATGGCCGGTTCAAGCTGGCTGACGGTGGTACGATCTTCCTCGATGAGGTCGGCGAACTTCCGTTGGACACTCAGGTGAAATTGTTGCGGGTGCTGCAAGAGCAAGAGTTCGAGCCGATTGGGAGCAGCCGAACACTCAACGTCGACGTGCGTCTCATCGCAGCGACCAATCGGGACCTCAGCGAGGCGATTCGGAAAGGCGCCTTCCGTCGCGACCTTTATTATCGGATCAACGTGTTTCCAGTTACACTTCCGCCGCTGCGCGAACGAGAGGCAGACATCGATCTCCTGGCGGCGTTTTTCGTGGAGAAGTTTGCAAAACGATTCAATCGCCCGGTGCGTCGAATCAGCGACGACGGTCTCCGCACACTGCGTACGTACGATTGGCCGGGCAATATTCGGGAGCTTCAGAACATCATTGAGCGCGCGGTGGTGTTGAGTCGGGGACCAGTTCTGGAACTACCGCCGGACTTTGGCTCGGCCACAGGAATAAAAGCGGCAGCCGCTATAGATATCGAAGCCAAGCAAGAACTTTCCACCGTCGATGTCGGCAAAGATACCAATGACGCTGAGACTTCCACCAACCGGAAGGAAGGTGCTGCGCTCGTGGACATCGAGCGTCGACACATTGAGCAAGTATTGAACGCCACGCACTGGCGCATCGAAGGCCCCGGCGGCGCGGCGGAACGCTTAAACCTTCGCCCCAGCTCCTTGAGAAGCCGGATGCAACGGCTCGGGCTGAAGCGAAGCGGGTCTCCGGCCCGGAGATCATAATCCCGGAAACAGAACCCCCATTTGCTGCCGAGAGTTTCTGCCGGCCGATCGACGCCAAAGTCCCGGCCGCTGCGCCCTCGGTTACTCCCGGAACCGCCCAACTCTGGGAACCTCCCGACAAATCCGAAGGCTTAGCAAAGGCAAGTTGTTGCTTATGATTATTGACCCGAGCAGCGGATGATCGGACCTGATCATATTCAAAAGTTGTCTCGCATTCGCCCGTATCCAGGACAACTATCGATCATCGCTCGCCTTCGTTGGTTGATTCGTTGATTAGAGCCCCGCTTCGATCCGATCCTATGAGCTCTGGGGAAAAGCCATCCTCACTCACTGCCTCACGATTTCAGTCTTTCGACACCACCTGTTGGACCGTCGTTCTCGAGGCGGCTCAGGGAAGCTCACCTCAAGCAACGGAAGCCTTGGACGCCTTTTGCCGACGGTATTGGCCACCTTTGTTTGCTTTTGCCCGAGGCAAGGGTTTCGGTGAGCAGGATGCGCAGGATTTGACCCAGGGGTTCTTCGCCCAGCTCGTCGGCAAGAACTCCATCAAGACGGCGAACCCGGCTCGTGGTCGTTTGCGAACCTTCCTGCTCACTTCGTTTCAGCGGTATATCGTTGGAGAACGCGAGAAAAGCCGGGCTCTGAAGCGGGGCGGCCTGCTAGCTCCGCTGTCACTCGATGCTCTCTCGCCGGAGGCGGAACCGGGTTCGGAAACGATCAACGGCGATAATGACTACGATCGAAGGTGGGCGGAGAACATTCTGTCGCTCTCATTGACTCGCCTGCG
This sequence comes from Verrucomicrobiales bacterium, assembly GCA_003445095.1. Classification (GTDB taxonomy): domain Bacteria; phylum Verrucomicrobiota; class Verrucomicrobiia; order Limisphaerales; family UBA9464; genus UBA9464. The sequence continues at coordinate 777 of DLVS01000672.1, read as the reverse complement.
CAACGAATTTGAAGCGGCCGGCAAGCTGAAGGAGTTCTCCACGTTGGATCGGTTTCTAACGCAGCCGGGTGGAAATGATCTTTACGTCGGCGCGGCACAGGCGCTGGGACTGAAAGTCGAGACCGTGTCCGTTTGCGTCCACCGTCTGCGCACGCGGTTTGGTGAACTGGCCCGGATGGAAGTGGCGCGCACCGTTCAACGCGCGGAGGACCTTGAAGCTGAATGGCGGCAGTTGATGGAGATCATGAATCGCTGATCCCTCGCTACTGGCATGGACTTTCACGGGCACGAATCCAGCGAAGTGTGTCCTGCTTGCGCCGCGCCGTTGCCAGACCGAGACGGTCGTCGCGTCTGCCTGCGGTGTTTGGTACGGGTCTCGTTGGACGGAACAAAGGAAGAGGTCCGAACCCTCGCCCACTCTGATCTGCGTCCCGGCGATCAGATTGGTGAATATGAACTCCTGGAAGTGATTGGTCGGGGCGGTATGGGCGTCGTGTTTCGGGCGCGACAGATTCGCCTCGGGCGAGTGGTGGCGGTGAAGACCCTCAAGGACGACCGCCTTTTCATGCCGCAAGACATCCGACGTTTTCGAACGGAAGCGGAGGCTCTGGCTGGGTTGCGTCACCCGCATATCGTGGGCATCCACGAACTCCTCGAAGCTGAAGGCCGCCAGTTTCTGGTGATGGAATACGTGCCAGGCCCGACCCTGACCGAGTGGTCGCGGCAACAACCGCTCGCCGCAGAAATCGCCGCACGCTTTGTCAGCAAACTAGCTGT
>DLVS01000819.1 GCA_003445095.1 Verrucomicrobiales bacterium | reverse complement strand
ACAACCAGCGCTGACCCGCGGGGTTGAATTTCGAAAGCGTTACCGAGCTGCTGCCGATGGCTGACAATGCCCGCGGTTCTTTGGAGTTTGCAGCCGATTTGGGCATGATCCGCCACGTGCCGTCGGTCAGTTGATCGATTCGCCAGAGCTGTGAGGGTTCGCCAGTGAATTGACCGCCAGCCACGAGCTCGCCATCTTCAGTGGCCGTCAGTGCGCGATCCGTCCCGGCGATTGTGATTTTGAAACAAGGCGAACCGGGATAGCCGCCGGCATTCGTCACCGCCGCAAACGTCCACTTCTGCTGAGCCTGATCGAGGTAGTTCGCGAGCCGGGGCGGAACGTCTCCCGCCGGCCAGTTCGTGGACACTTCCGCAACGGCTTGAGGCGGAATTGGGCCTCCCCCGGTCCCGGCGAACATTCCGGGTCCGGGAGGTGGGCCATCCGACGCGCCGACTCCGGGACCCCCGGCGCGACGGGGACGAGGCCCGCCCACCGGAACCCCTTCCACAGCCAACTCGAGCACGGTGCCTGTGCGGGCCGACTCGATTTGATAGGTACCCTCCACCAGATTCTCCCCGGCCACCGGCCATCCGTCCCGCCAAAGCAGGGGCCGGATATCGAGCACGCTGGCCCCGCCTCGATCAAGATCCGCTTCGTAGTGGCAGGAAAACTTCTGAACTCCATCGCCCAGGTCGAGCAAGCCGAAGTGGCCGGGGCCAATGTGACGACCCCGCGAGCCGCAGAAAAGCTTGCCCCCTCCCTGGATCATGTCGATTCCCTCATGATCGAAATACGGGCCAGTAACCTTTCTGGACCGGCCCATGCGGATGTTGTAACCGGACTCCGCCCCCCGACAACAACTGCCGTGGGTGGCCAGAAGGTAATACCATCCTTCGTGAAAGATAAGGATCGCCGCCTCGCAGTTGACCGCAAGATTCACGGGCGTGTCGCCAGGGTTGGCGCGCTGGCCTGTCCCAGGGTCCAATTCGACCAGCCGGATGTAGCCAAAGTAGGAACCGTAAACCATCCAGAGACGGCCGTCGTTGGGGTCCAACAACAACCCGGGATCGATCGCGTTGCAGTCCTCCACGCCGTCGGATGCCGCCACCACGCCCGCTTCCACCCATTTATAGTTGGGCGAGTTCGGATCGAGACTTTTGCTCCAGACCAAGTTGATGTCAGCCCGGGGCTGCGCGCCAACATTGCGGGCCACATACATGAGGTAGCGGTCGCCCACATGGATGAGATCCGGCGCCATCCCCCGACGCCCGGGCATCGTCCCGAGCCGCCAGATCCAACCGTCGTCGGAAACCAGCGGCGAGCCTCCGGTGCCGAAGGTGTAATATTTGTCGTCACAGCGGACAATGGTCGACGGGTCATGAATCAGAACATGACCATCAAGCGCCAACACCGTTCGCGCGAGGAGCAGAAGGACAAGGGTCGGGGCAAGGAACTTCATGGCTGGGGCGGTCGGCTGCCGTGTGACGGCCTCTTAACGTTGTCCATCACGTCCCTCACGGCTCAGTCCCCTCCCCAACCGTTGCAAGCACCGCCTGGAACGCCGCTTTCGGCTGATTGTTGCCGTCAAACAAGAGGGGCCTGCCCTGGGCGCGCCAGGAGACCGCGTCGTTCACGCCCCAGAAGGTGACGAGCTTCACAGAGTCACGGTGCTTCACGAAGGCGCGGAATATGCCCGCGTAGGCGTCGGCGAGCTTTCTGTCAGCGTCTGCGACAAGCCCTCCCTCGGTAGTCGACGCGTTGTCAGCGACGTTCGCGCCAAACCCACCCTGGCCTCCCTGAGCCCCGTTAACATCGAGTTCCGTAATGTGAATGGGCAGGCCGAGAGTCGCCATTTCCGTCAATGCCTGATCCATGGTCTCGTAGGTGGTCGAGACGTTCACGTGCGCCTGCGATCCAATGGCGTGAACCGGCACCTTCTGCGACTGGAGTTCCCTGATGAGCGCGATGAGCCGCTTCCGTTTGGCGGCACCCTCAAGTCCGTAGTCGTTATAGCGCAGGATCGCGTCGGGATCGGCCGCATGCGCGAAGCGAAACGCGTGGGCAATGAAGTCCGGGCCAATGATCTCCGACCAGAGCGACGTCCGCAGCACATTGGTCCCCTGCCCGTCCGCCAGCGCCTCGTTGACGACGTCCCAGACCTTCACCTTCCCTTTGTATCGTCCCACCACGGTGTGGATGTGATTGCTCATCCGATGCAGCAATTCCTCCCGCGACGCGCGCGGGCCCGTGTATCGGCCAAAGCCGGGGCCGAAGCCCCCGCGCCCAAATCGGTTCGTCGCCGGACCGTTGGTGCTAGCGGCCAAGGCCGGCGGCGGATTCGTGGCGCTGGGCGGCGGCGGATTCGTTCCGGCAAAAACCCAGTTCGGGGTCTGGCTGTGCCAGACGAGCGTATGCCCGGCGACCTGCATTCCGTTGCTCAGGCCAAAGATCACCAGCGCGTCGGCCGGGCCAAACTCGTAACCATTCTCGCCTTCACGGGGATGGATGAGCTGCCACTTCATATCGTTCTCCGCGACAATCTGATTGAAGTGAACCTTGAGCGTAGCGATGTCGGCGGAATTTTGCTCAGCGCTGCGACGGAACCCAGCCCCGCCAGTCACCATGCTGCGATTCGCAGCTGCGCCGATCAGGAAGTAATTCTTGAAGGCGTCCTTCAACGCCGGCGGCGCGTCTGCGGCGGTCACGGCCAGTGCCAGGAGCGACGGCAGCAGTCCGAGAACCAAGGCACGTACCCGGCGAAGGCCGCTGTGTGAGTCGTTCATAAATTCGTGGGTTCGTTAAGATCGGTCATGGAATCCAGCAGTCGGGGATGAGACCCCTCATCGACAGCTACTGCGGCACCAGCTTGAACACCTTGCCGCGGGTGCCAAACGCGGAGTTGATTCCATTGGCCAGTACGTAGAGTTCGCCGTCGTCGTCTTCGCCG
>DLVS01000531.1 GCA_003445095.1 Verrucomicrobiales bacterium | reverse complement strand
ACTGGTCGCCGCTGTCCACGTTCATCCGTTCCGACCTCACGCAGCAATTGGTGGACACCTCGGCCGACCCCGGGCACCAGTTCTACCGCGCCGTCGCGCCCGCCCCGTGACTCCGCCCGCCGTGCCGGATGGGGAACCCGACCTGACTGGCCGCCATGAAAATCACCCTGCCCACGACTTCGAGCCCGCGCCGGCCCTCCGGCGGCGCGGGCTTCCCGCTCATCGAACTACTGGTGGTCATCGCCATCATCGCGATCCTGGCGGCGATGCTCCTGCCCACGTTGTCCAAAGCCAAATCCGCCGGTCCTCGGCAACGAGCCTACAAAGGGCACCTCTACAACCGACAATGAAACTAACATTCCCATTTCTTTTGCTCACCGCGCTGATTTTGAACGGCACCGACGCCCTCGGTGATCCGCTCATCACCAAGCAGCCCACGAATCAATCCGTCAGCCTGGGCGCCAACGTGAGATTCCGGGTCACGGCCACCACCACCGCCCCGCCGCTTACGTACCAGTGGCGGTTGGCCACGACGGATCTTCCGCAGCAGACGAATCCCAGCCTGACGGTGACGAACGCTCAACTGAAGGATGCCGGCGATTACGAAGTCGTGGTGACCGACACCTCCGGTTCGGTAACCAGCCAGACCGCGCATTTGGAAGTGGACGCGACTTTTACTAAAATCACGACTGGTAAGATTGTCACTGACGGAGGCGATTCGTTTGGCTGCGCGTGGGGTGATTACGACAACGATGGTTGGATTGATCTTTTTGTATGCAATGCCGACACTTCACACTTCCTTTATCGAAACAATGGCGACGGAACGTTTGCGCGGATCACGAGCGGGAGTCTCATCAATGCGGGTTCTGCCTTCGGGGTGGCGTGGGGTGATTACGACAACGATGGGAATCTGGATATCTTTCTGAGCGGCGGCAACGGCGTCCCACCTACGATCCCCAATCGCCTTTTTCACAACGAGGGCGATGGAAGGCTCACCAAAATCAAGACCGGCCCGTTGGTCACGCAACTGCTTAAATCTCACGCGGGCATATGGGCGGACTTTGATAACGACGGACTGATTGACCTTTTCGTCGTTAACTATTTTTCCAGCTCACCCAAAGTTCCAGTGCAAGATAACTATCTCTACTGGAACCGGGGGAACGGCGCGTTCGACCGTAGCTCATTTGGCGCAAAGCCGTTGGCGAATGGTAGTTCATGGAATGCCGCCGCGGCCGATTTCAACAATGACGGCTGGACCGACCTGTTTGTCCCCCAGGGCGGCCGGACTGGGGCCCAAAATGGCCTTCTCTACCTGAATAACCGGGACGGCAGCTTCACGTTCCAGACCAACAGCGTCGCCTCCACCAATCGGGCGAACTCAGTCGCAAGCGCCTGGGGCGATTATGACAATGACGGTTTTCCCGATCTGTTCGTGACGAACTTTTACGGGCAAGACAACTTTCTCTACCACAACAACGGCGACGGAACGTTCACCCAGGTCACGAACAGCCCAGTGACTCTCGCTAGCGGGGGCTCCGTTGGATGTGCGTGGGGCGACTACGACAACGATGGTTGGCTGGATTTGTTTGTGGCCAATTTGGGGCCGGTCAACCCGCTCACCAACGATTCGATCGCGCCAGCAGGCAATTTCCTCTACCATAACAATGGCGATGGCACGTTCACAAAAGTCACTGCCGGCAGTCTCGTCAATGAGTTGAGCTATTCCAACGGCTGCGCGTGGGCTGACTACGATAACGATGGGTTTATCGACCTCTTCGTGTGCAATCGCGCCGAAGTGGCGCGCGGGGACAATTTCCTCTACCGCAACAACGGCAACCGCAACAACTGGATCAATGTGAGATTGGTCGGGACGGTGTCCAACCGCGCGGCCATTGGCGCAAAGGTGCGGGTGCAGGCCACCATTGATGGGAAATCATTCTGGCAGATGAGGGAGATTTCCGGCGGCAGCAATTTCGGCAGCCAGAATGAACTGCGGGCCAATTTCGGTCTGGGCGACGCCACTAACGTTGACCAGGTCCGCATTGAATGGCCGTCAGGCATCGTGCAAACGCTGACCAACGTGACCGCGAAGCAGTTTTTGACCGTGGCGGAGCACCAATCTGGCGCGGTCACAACGCCGGCGTTCACGAGCGTCGCGCCTTCGCAGGACGGGGCGCTCGATTTGACCGTCGCCGGTGACACCGGCCGGCTTTACCTGCTGGAAGGTTCCACCAATCTGGTCAACTGGAGCTGGCTGGGCGTCCGCAGCAATAGCGTTGGCAGCGTCCAATTCACCGACGCCTCGGCAACGAACCAGCCGCAGCGCTTCTACCGCGTGTCGGTTCCCTGATCTAAACGGGGGCGATGCCAAAACGGGTTCAACATGAAATGCCGAACCGCAACAAAGCCGATGAAGGCCGCCGCGGGCGTGAGTCCATGGCCGTCGCTTCCCGACCGATTTTTTCACTTTCTGCGTCACATTTTCACAGCTGCGGGCAAGTACAGGTAGAGCCTCTGAAAAACCAACTGTGCTGCTCCTCCGGCCCCGCAACGCCATGAACCGACCCACACCATGAATCCAATGCTTCTCCGCCGATTTCTCCCCAAGTTAAGTCCCTTCGCTGGCCGGTGGGCCGGCGCAGGGCTGGCGCTCGGCCTCGGGTGGGCGGCGCCGCCGGTGAACGCAGCTCCGGCGGACGCCGTGGGGGCGTGGGGAGGGAACGACTTTGGCCAGACGAAGGTGCCCGTGGCGGCCCAGAGCGGCGTCACGGCGATCGCCGCGGGAGGGAGTCACACCGTAGCCTTGAAGAGCGACGGCACGGTGATGGCGTGGGGATGGAACCGCGACGGTCAAACGAATGTCCCCGCCGGCTTGAGCGGCGTGACGGCGATTGCGGCGGGAGAGCTTCACACGGTGGCCTTGAAGAGCGACGGCACGGTCGTGGCGTGGGGAGGGAACAGCTACGGTCAAACGAGCGTCCCCGCCGGCTTAACCGGCGTAACGGCGATTGCCGCGGGAGGGACTCACACGGTGGCCTTGAAAAGCGATGGCACGGTCGTGGCGTGGGGAGAGAACAGCTACCATCAAACGAATGTCCCCGCCGGCTTGAGCGGGGTGACAGCAATTTCGGCTGGAAAGTTTCACACGGTGGCCTTGAAGAACGACGGCAAGGTCGTGGCGTGGGGCTCCGGTCCAACGACCGTCCCTGCCGGCTTGAGCGGCGTGATCGCGATTGCGGCGGGATATCTCCACACCGTGGCCTTGAAGAGCGACGGTACGGTGGTGACTTGGGGATACAACGGCGACGGTCAAACGACCGTCCCTGCCGGCTTGAGCGGGGTGACGGCGATTGCCGCGGGAGGATTTCACACAGTGGCCTTGAAGAGCGACGGCACGGTCGTGGCGTGGGGAGGGATCACCTGGGGTCCAACGACCGTCCCCGCCGGCTTGAGCGGCGTAACGGCGATTGCGGCGGGAGGGGATCACACCGTAGTGCTCGTTACTCCCCTGGCTCCTGCCATCACCACCCCGCCGGCAAGCTGGACGGTGCATCTTGGGCAGAGGATGAGCCTCACCGTCTCGGCTACGGGCTACCCCTTGAACTACCAATGGCGTCACGATGGGGTGGACCTCACCGATGCGACAGAGGCTTTTTACTATCTGCCCTTCGTGCAGAGCAAAGACGCGGGCCGCTATACCGTGGTCGTCAGCAATCCGGCTGGAAGCGTGACCAGCGCGCCGCCGGCGCTTTTGGTTGTCAAGCCGGTCTTTCCCGACGTGGTGGCGGCCTGGGGCGCCAACGTGCAAGGCCAAGTGAGCGGAACTCCAACTTTGGACCTCGCCTCCGCCATTCCGGTCGCGCTGGCGGGGGAGGTCTTGAGCGGGGCGTCGGCCATCGCCGCAGGAGGGGCACACACCGTCGCCTTGAAGAGCGACGGCACGGTGGTCGCATGGGGAGACAACCACTACGGCCAGGTGAGCGGGACGCCCAACCCCAGATCCCCCTATTCTGCCATCGCCAGTCCGATCGCACTTGGAGGACAGGTGTTGAACGGGGTGACGGCGGTTGCCGCGGGAGGGAGTCACACCGTCGCCTTGAAGAGCGATGGCACGGTGATGGCGTGGGGATGGAACTTGGAGGGTCAAACGAATGTCCCCGCCGGCTTGAGCGGGGTGACGGCGGTTGCCGCGGGAAAATATCACACGGTGGCCTTGAAGAGCGACGGCACGGTCATCGCGTGGGGATGGAACTTGGAGGGTCAAACGAGCGTCCCCGCCGGCTTGAGCGGCGTAACGGCGATTGCCGCGGGAGAAGGCCACACAGTGGCCTTGAAGGGCGACGGTACGATGGTGGCGTGGGGACGGAACTTCGAGGGTCAAACGAGCGTCCCCGCCGGCTTGAGCGGCGTAACGGCGATTGCCGCGGGAGAGTTTCACACGGTGGCGTTGAAGAACGACGGCACGGTGGTCGCGTGGGGATTGAACAATAACGACCAAACGAATGTGCCGGTCTCGGCCCAGAGCGACGTCGCGGCGATTGCCGCGGGATCGGGTTACACCGTGGCGCTCAAAACCGACGGCACGGTAATCTCCTGGGGAAGAATCTCCTTGGGAAGAATCTTCTCCGGTCAGTTGGCTCTGCCCGCCGGCAGCGGGGTAACGGCCATTGCCGGCGGAGACAACCACATCGCGATGCTCATGGCTCCCCGAGCCCCCACGATTACCTCGCCCCCCGTTAACCAGACGGTCAACGTGGGGCAGAGCGCCAGCTTTACCGTGGAGGCGACCGGCTACCTCTTGTCTTATCAGTGGCGCTTCAACGGGGTGGGCCTTCCCGGCGCGATCGGGGCCACTCTTTACCTGCCGTACGCGCGGACCAATCAGGTGGGTGGTTATACGGTGGTGGTGAGCGGTCTCTTCGGGAGTGTGACCAGCGCACCGCCGGCCCTGCTGACGGTAACCGAGTTCCCTCCCACCATTACCTCACCCCCCGTAAGCCAGACGCTCAACGCGTGGCAGAGCGCGAGCTTTACGGTGGAGGCGACCGGCTACCCCTTGGCCTATCAATGGCGCTTCAACGGAGTGGACCTGCCCGACGCGACCGAGCCCACTCTTAACCTGGGATACGCGCAGACCAATCATGCGGGGGAATACACGGTGGTGGTGAGCAACCCGGTCGGAAGCGTGACCAATGAACCGCCGGCCGTGCTGAGGGTGGACCCGGACGCCATCGGCACGGTGGTGGATTTGAGAGGCGCTGTGCCCGCCGCCGCGCAAAGTGGGGTGATTGAAATCTCGGCGGGATGGTCGGTGAATTGGGTTTGCCGGGGGCATTCGTTGGCCTTGAAGAACGACGGCTCGGTGGTCGAATGGCCTGATTCGTCACCCGACCAAACCGGGGTGCCCGTGGCGGCGCAGAGCGGCGTGACGGCGGTTGCGGCGGGGCCGTTTCACTCCGTTGCCTTGAAGAATGATGGCTCAGTCGTGGCGTGGGGAAACAACACCAGTGGCCAAGTGACCGGAACTTATCCAGGCGATAACGGGGATCCTGGTTATGCCCTCGCGAGTCCGGTCACTTTAGGAGACGAGGTAGTGCGGGGAGTGACGGCGATTGCGGCGGGACAGAATCATACCGTGGCCTTGAAGAGCGACGGAACGGTGGTGGCTTGGGGAGACAACGGCTTGGGCCAAGTGACCGGAGTTTTCCTCGGTGATACTTATGTCGTTGCAAATCCAGTCACACTGGGAAGCGAGGTTCTGCGGGAGGTAAGGGCGGTTGCTGCCGGATATGGATACACCCTGGCTTTGAAGCAGGACGGCACGGTGGTGGCGTGGGGAAACAACGACAACGGTCAGACCGATATACCCGAAGACTTGCGCGGGGTGACGGCGATTGCGGCCGGGCCGAATCGCGCTGTGGCCTTGAAGAGTGACGGCACGGTGGTCGCCTGGGGAAACAACGACAACGGTCAGACCGATATACCCGAAGACTTGCGCGGGGTGACTGCGATTGCGGCGGGACCGTATCAAACCGTGGCGTTGAAAGCCGATGGCTCGGTGCTGGCGTGGCCTGATCAAGAGGGTGGGGTTTCGGTTTTGAGCGGGGCGACGGCCATTGCGGCGGGGTGTGGCACGGTGGCAATCCTCGGCACCGCGCCGCCGTATCTGCGGCTCCTGGCCCGGCCGGCGGGCGCGCTCCTCTCCTGGCCCGCCAGCGCGACCGACTACGTCGTGCAAGTCACGGACAGCCTCAACGCGGTGAACTGGCAGCCGGCTTCCGGGACGCCAACCCAAGCCGGCGGCCTGAACATCCTGGCTGTCAATCCCTCCTCCGCCCCGCAGTACTACCGACTGTTCAAACCATAAAGCTTATGACCATTAAGTATTGTTTGGCTGGGTTGATACTCCTGGCTCGCCTGAGCCACGCCTATGGCCAAGCGGGTAGCGTTGTGCAATTCACTCAACCTCGTTTCGACGTCATCGAAAATAGAGGTGAGGCCGTCGTGAGCATGTCGCGAGCCGGCGATACGAACGCTGCTTTTACGGTCGCCTTTGCGTTCGGCGACGGCACAGCCCGAGCCGGCGTAGATTACGTGGCCCCAATGGGCCTCGTTCGTTTTGCGGCAGGGGAAACGACGAAGACGCTGACAATTCCGGTCATCGACAACGCCTCAGTGGATGGAGACCGAACAGTGCAGTTGATCCTGAGTAATCCCGCCAATGGCGCGCTGGGCGAGCCATCCACCGCCATTCTCTGGATTCGGGACAACGAAATCCCCGGCAGCTTGGTGGATCAGACCTTTGATACCGGAGACAACTACCGAGGATTGGCCTCATTCTTGGTGTTGCCCAATGATCAATTATTGGCTTGCGGCAAATTCTGGGGTCGAAGTATCGCGCGGTTCAACCCCGACGGGGCCGTGAATTCCTACTTTGGTCTGCCGATGGAATTCTTCCCCGGAGGTCTGGCGCTCTTACCCGATGGCCGAGTATTGGTCGGAGCTCAAATCGGCATTCTCGAGTATGAATCGACGGGAAACTTCAAATCCCTTTGGGACGGGACCGGGAGCTTTGGCGACCTGAGTGTTTCTTCAATATTGATCCAAACTGATGGCAAGGTGATCGCCGGAGGACGCGGGTCCTTGGGGGCAGGATCGGTAATCCGGTTCCAAGCGAACGGGCAACGAGACCCTAGTTTTCAGGTCCCGGTGGCGCGATTTGATGACGTTCTCCACTTTGGAGGGACGGTGAATGCAACCGCGTTGCAACCCGATGGAAAAATACTGATCGCTGGACGATTCTCCAAAGTGAATGACCGAGCCCGTGATCACATTGCCCGGCTCGAGAGTGACGGTTCGGTGGACGATAGTTTCGTGACCACGACAAGTCTTGATTGGATACAGGTGATGACCTTGCAGCCTGATGGCCGGATATTAATCGGCTCAACCGTTGGCGATCGACACAGTTATCTTTCACGGCTGAATTCCGACGGTTCGGTGGATGGGACGTTTGATGTTGTGATTTCGTCCCGGATCGGCCCGGTTCTCTCGTTGGCGTTGCAAGCTGATGGAAAGATCCTCGTCGCTACACCTGGCGCGGTGCATCGACTAAACTCGAATGGTACCATTGATAACTCCTTCGAACCGGGCGTCCACGTCAGTGACGGATACGTCCTGGCGATCGGCCTCCAGCGGGACGGCAAGATAATCATTGGCGGCGATTTCCGCGGTGTCAGCAGCCCCGATCGCCCCGAGGAGATGGCCTTCCGGACAAGCCTCGCACGTCTCTATGCAGACAAGAATTACCCGGTTCGAGTTCAGTTTTCCTCGGGGAGCCAGAGCGTCAGCGAGACCGACGGAGCCGCCACTGTTCGCGTCGAGCGGATCGGAGAGAGTAGCGGCAGTTTCTCCATAAACTACACCACGGCCGACATCAGCGCGATCTCCGGTTCGAACTACACCGCACAGCAAGGAACTCTTACGTTCGCTCCGCTGGAGGTCGCCAAAGATATCGTGATCCCAATCCTCGATGATGGCGCAATCAAGGACGATAGAACCTTCAAGCTGACTTTGAGCAATCCAAGCTCGGGTATTAGCTGGGGAACATTCAGGACGAACACCGTCAACATCCGTGACAACGATCGGATCCTATTGGATTCCGCGGCTTATAGCGTCAGCGAAGACGGAGGCAGCCTCACAGTTCAGGTTCTTCGCTATGGAGGCTTGGACCGCACAGTAAGCGTCGGCTACTTCACGACCAACGATCTCCCGTCGGGCGAGGAATGCGTGGGATGCGCGCCCCCGGCCATCGCGGGTGTCGATTACCAATCCAAGGCGGGAACAGTGACCTTCGCCCCCGGCGAGACTAACAAAACCATTTTCATTCCTGTCTTCGACAACGGCCGCGTGGATGGCGACCGAGTCTTCGCGATCACGGCGTCTGGGATCGATCCTCAGGGTTTGACTTGGCAAGTCCAGAGCCCAATCACCATTTACGATAATGAGTCCTTCGGTGCGGTCGATCTCAGTTTTCGTCCCGGCGACGGCATTACGTCGCAACAATTCGGTAATGGACTGGCGACTGCACTGGCGGTGCAGCCGGATGAACAGATTCTGATCGGCGGATCTTTCGACACCGTGGGCAATGTCGGCCGCACGAACCTCGCCCGACTCAATCCCGATGGAACCTTAGACCCGAGCTTAATCGCCGATATCAACCCGATCGATCCATCCGGCAATTTCACTCAGTTATCCACTATGACATTGCAGACCAACGGGCAGATCTTGATTACCGGGAACTTCACATCCATTGAAGGCGTGAACGTCAATGGCCTGGCGCGGTTGAATCGCGATGGCTCGCTTGACACGAATTTCAATGCGTTTGCCGGCATTGCGGTGACCAATCAGATCGTCGACCAAAACGGAAACTTGATCTCGCCAGTACTCTTGTCGGTCGCTGTGCAGCCGGACGGAATGATTCTGATTGGTGGAACTTTTGACACGGTGAACGGCGCGGGCCGGACTAACCTGGCGCGTCTCAACGCCAATGGTTCTTTAGACACAAACTTCGTCGCTGGCACGGATCTGGTAGCACGGTTTCCTGACGGATCCGGAAACTGGCTTACGAACGCGGCGTCCGTCTCGGCTCTAGCGGTGCGGCCGGATGGCGGCATCCTCTTAGGAGGGACCTTTACTGAAGTTAATGGCTGGGAGCGCGGCAGCCTCGCCCTGCTTGATCGAAATGGAACCGTCAAACCGGGATTCTTGGAGGGCAGCGGTGTGGTGAACGGAGATGGTCCCGGCTCGGTGAAATCGGTGAGCCTTCAACGGGATGGTGCCATCCTTATCGCCGGGCAGTTCACCGCCGTTCACGGAACCGACCGCGGCGGTCTGGCGCGGCTCAAGGAAGATGGATCGTTGGACCTGAATTTCACTTCGGCGGTTGCCTTAAACGGTCGTTCCATCGCCGTTCCGGCGGATACCGACGAGGCCGTGTACATCGCGGTCCCAACTTGCAATTGGGGCTGCAACTTCACCCTTCAACGGGTGAGCTCCGATGGTTCGCTCGATGGCCGTTCTCCGGGCATTAGGGGTGGCGGCGTCGTGAATGCGATGGCCCTCCAACCGAATGGCGACGTCCTCATCGCCGGTTCGTTCCGAAGCATCACCGTCGACAACACGGGGCAATCGATTGAGACGCCAGGAATTGCCCGACTCCATGGGAATCCGAGCCAGCCGCGGGTGCAGTTCTATGTGGATCCCAGTTCCGGAGTGTATTCGGCCGATGTGATCGTCGGTGAGGAGGCGGGTATGGCCACGGTCGCGGTGCAGCGAGTCGGCGACACGAGTGCGCCACTTAAGGTCGATTTCACCACCAGCGATGGCACGGCCACAGCGGCGGTGAACTTCGGAGCTACCCGTGGAACCTTGAGCTTTGCTCCACTGGAAACCGCCCAGACCATCACCATTCCCATTCTGCATGACAATGTGGCCACCGGGGAATTGCAGTTCCAGGTTGCCTTGAGCCATCCCAGTGGAGGCGCGGCCCTGGGTTTGAAAACCAGCACCGTACACATCCAAAACACGGATCACGGATTTGCGCCCGGTGGTATTGTCCGCGAATCCGATGAGCGAGTAATCTTGTGGCCGGTCCACCCACCCGAGAATTTCGTTCTGCAAGCGTCAACCAACTTGGTCGATTGGAATGCGCTGGCCGTACCCGTGGGAACCTATACCGACACGAATACGCCCTTGTTCAATCGGCGTTTTTTCCGCCTCGTCCCTCCGTAGCCAACCAACAGGCATACGACCCTGCCGGAATGTCCCGGACGACATATGGCGGCGCCGTCCCAACGGTGCGGCCCATTGTCACCCATCACGATCAGCAATGGCGTCACCAGCTTCGCTTACGGGACGTTCGCTAACTCTATCAGCCTGACCCACGTCACCTCGATTTCGGGTTTCTCCAAGGTTCGCGTTGACCGGTCTGTCGGTGGCTGCGAAATAAGGTGCGGTTGCCCATGCTGCCTGGCCTTTTCCAATCATACGGCCGCTCCGCCGTTCTGCTGATCGGCCTCACGTTGACGCTTGGTGCCTCGTTGGCAGCGCCGCTGCGCGGTCAATCGTTCGAGCAAGCTCGCCAACATTGGGCCTATCAGCCTCTCCGGGTTGTTTCGCCGCCTCCAGTTCAGGCCTCCAGCCGAGTTCAAACACCGGTGGACTCCTTCCTATTAGCGCGACTCGAAGCCCGCGGTGGAACGTTCGCCCCGCCAGCGGACCCGCGCACGCTCCTCCGCCGGGTTTATTACGATTTGATCGGACTTCCGCCCTCGTTCGATGAGATCGAGTCTTTCAACCGCGATCCTTCTCCAGCCGCGCTCGCCGCCATTGTGGATCGGCTATTGGCCAGTCCGCGCTACGGCGAATGCTGGGGCCGGCACTGGCTCGACGTCGCCCGCTACGCCGACACGAAGGACCTTGTCCTGCTTTATGGCAAAGACGCGGTGAGACCTTACGCATACACCTATCGCGACTATGTCATTCGCGCGTTCAATGAGGACTTACCGTTCGATCAGTTCATCCGGGATCAGCTCGCGGCCGACCTCGAAACGCCGAAGGTGCCCCCTTGGCGGTTGGCTGCGCTGGGCTTCCTCACGTTGGGCCGGCTATTCGACAACAATCCGCACGATCAAATTGACGACCAAATCGACACGGTCAGCCGAGGGCTGCTCGGGCTCACTGTGGCGTGCGCGCGTTGCCACGACCATAAGTACGATGCGATCAGCTCGGCCGATTACTATGGCCTCTACGGAGTGTTCGCCTCGACGGAACGTCCGTACGTGCTGCCGTTGATCGAGGATCCGTCGGACGTCGAAGGCGGGGCCCAGTTCGAGGAACAGTTGGCCAAAGCAAAGCAGGAACTGGAAAGCCATTTGGATACCGAGTTCGCCAAGCTCACCGAAAACCTCCGCCAACGCCTCGGGGACTACCTCGTTCGTGCCGCCACCACTCAGCCGGATCTCACCGAGACCGCCCAGTTCGGTCTGTCTCTCACACCGGAAGATTTTCGGCCGAGTCTAATGATGCGAACGCGCCGATTGATCGAGCAACGAGCCAATCTAAGCGACCGCGTCTTCGGACCTTGGGCGTTGTTACTGAATCAAGCAGGCGAAGGATTCACGAACGCTTCTCCTCCGGTGACGGTTCCGCCGGGACGCGAATGGAATCCGCTCGTGGTGGACGCATTGAACCGAGCCGCGCTCACGAATCGGGCGTCCGTAGCGCGGGTTTATGGCGACGTGTTTCATCAAGTGTACGAACGCTCACGCCAGCCCGCCGCGGGAACTCCGCAAGGCCCGTTGACGGCGGACGAACAAGAATTGCTGACCGTGGTCATCGGACCGGAAAGCCCGGTGGCTTTCCCGCGACGCGACACGCCCAACCACATGTCGCGACCCGAAAAGGACCGCTATGGAGGACTGGTCCAGAATCTCGACAAGCTCGCCGCACACGCGACCAATCGTCCGCCCGCGCGCGCCATGGTGGTGGCCGATTTGGCCGAACCCTTCGCGCCGAGAATCTTCGTGCGCGGTAGCCCCGCGCGGCCTGGCCAGGCAGTTCCGCGCGGATTCTTGCGCGTGCTGAACGACGGCAAGGAAAAGCCGTTCGGCGTCGGCAGTGGCCGTCTTGAGCTAGCGGAGGCCATTACCGCACCGACCAATCCGCTTACGGCTCGAGTGTTCGTGAATCGCGTGTGGTTGCATCATTTCGACGAGCCGCTGGTCGCTTCGCCGGCCGACTTTGGAGTCCGCAGCGAACCACCCACGAATCCGGAGCTCCTCGATTGGCTAGCCGGCGAATTCATCCGCTCGGGTTGGAGCGTGAAGCACTTGCACCGGGTCATCGTGCTCAGCGCCGCGTACGCGCAAGGAAGCAGGGCAACTCCACCGCGGAGCACTGATCCCGGAGCCAGCACGGAAACTAATGATCGACCGTTGCCATTTGATCACTATGCACGTCGGCGGATCGATCTCGAGGCCATGCGGGACACGTTGTTGTTCGTCTCCGGCCGGATGGATTTCACCCTCGGTGGTCTCCCGCAGAATGCCACTGGCGATCCGCTGAATGCGCGTCGGACGGTGTACGGTTTGGTCGATCGGCAGAATCTTCCAGGGCTGTATCGCGCCTTCGACTTCGCCGCACCGGACCAATGCGTGGAACGCCGGCCCAAGACAACCGTGCCGCAGCAAGCGTTGTTCGCGCTGAATGCTCCCTTCGTGCAGCAGCAGGCCACCGCGCTGGCAGAATTGCCCGAGATCGCCAACGAATCCGATCCGGACCGACGCGTGACGGCTTTGTTCCGGCGCGTCTTAGGCCGCAATCCAAGTCCATCCGAGATCGCCCGATCACGCGCTTTTCTCGAAGCCGCCGCGAAGGATACCGACACCCAGCTCTCGCCGTGGGCCCAGCTTGGTCAAGTCCTGCTCGCCTCCAATGAAGCCGTCTTTCTCGATTAACCTATGAACCCGCTTGAACACCTTCCGCCGCGGTTTCTCACGCGGCGCCAGATGCTCCGTCAAATGGGAACAGGACTAGGGTTCCTGGGACTCACTCGCGTCCTCGGCGATGCGCAAGTCCTCTCGACGACGCCGGGAGCGTCCGATCCACGATCACTCGTCTCCAATCCGCTCTCAGCCAAGTCTCCGCCCTTCGCGGCCCGCGCGAAAAACATCATTCATATTTATCTCAACGGCGGCCCCTCGCAGGTCGACACCTTCGATCCCAAACCAGCTTTGAATCGGTATGCCGGCAAGCTTTTGCCGTCCGGCAACCTGACGACGGAACGACCTCTCGGCGCCGCCTTGCCTTCGCCGTTTTCGTTCCGGCCTTACGGGCAAAGCGGAATCGAAGTCAGCGAAATCTTCGCGAAGACCGCCGAGCACGTGGATGACTTGTGTTTCATCCGCTCGATGTACGCCAACACACCCAATCATGAGCAGTCGATGCGGCTCATGAATTGCGGCGACGAACGACTTTCGCGGCCGAGTTATGGCGCTTGGATCACCTACGGCCTCGGCACCGAGAACCAGAATCTTCCGGGGTACATCGCGATGTGTCCCGGCTTACCCGTCTCCGATGTGTCCAATTGGCGGTCTGCTTTTCTGCCGGGCATTTACCAAGGCACGCACATCAACACCAAGCAAACGCGTCCAGACCAACTTCTCGAAAACATTACGAACTCCCAGCTGTCACGCTCGGCGCAACGGCGGCAATTGGACTTGTTGTCCGCGTTCAACGCCGAACATCAACGACTCCGCGGGGACGATCCGCAATTAGAGGCGCGGATCCAATCGTTCGAACTCGCGTATCGCATGCAGCTCGAAGCGACGGATGCGTTCGATCTCGAACGGGAGCCCGCGTATATCCGGGCGATGTACGGGGACACGTTGCAGGCGCGGCAACTCCTCATCGCACGACGCTTGATCGAACGCGGAGTTCGCGTGGTCCAGTGTTACCACGGCGATGTGCAACCTTGGGACAGCCACGACATGATCGCCGACGCGCATCGGAATCTCGCCCGCGACGTGGACCAGGGAATCTCCGCCTTGCTCACCGATCTCAAGCAGCGGGGTCTGTTCGAAGACACGCTGGTGATCTGCGGCGGAGAGTTTGGACGCACCCCCGCGGTGGAAATGCCGGCTCCCGGCACTCCGGGAAACGGCAAGGGACGCGATCACAACCATTGGGGATTCACGGTCTGGCTGGCGGGCGGTGGCGTGAAGGGCGGTTACGTCCACGGAGCTACGGACGAGTTCGGATTCCGCGCGGTGGACAAGCCGGTCCACGTCCATGATCTGCACGCGACAATGCTGCACCTGCTCGGCTTTGATCACGAGCGACTCACCTATCGCTACGCCGGTCGCGACTTTCGTCTCACCGACGTGAGCGGCGAAGTGGTCCGCGACATTTTGGCGTAAGCGGATAGTCCAAGCCAGCGACCACCAGCTCAGCCTCGCTTCAGGCGGAACGAGCGAGTCTCCGGTTGATACTGGCGGTTACGGATGTCTTGCGGGTCAGTTCCCTTTAGCACCGCGAGAACGTCTCCGCGCACAACGTTATTGAGGCGGTAATATTGATGACCGGTTGGATCGTCTCTAAAGCGAGTCACCGATTCGCAATTAACCACACTCACTTTATCCGGCAGGGCTCGAGCGTTGCGTGGTCCACCGGCACCGAGGCGGTCAGGATTGCCCTTCGTCAAATCGCTAGTGACGAGCGCCTTGTCGCCGGGATTGTGATAAACTGTCACGCGCCGGGCCATGTCAGGCAGTGGCAGCAGCTTGAAATCCAGTTCGAACGCGTCGTCGTCTTCGTCAGCCGCAAAAAGGAGAACCTGGTCCAGCAAGCGGCGCAGATTCGTCGCTCCTCCCGCGCGGATTCCTTGGAGCGCCCAACGCAATGCGTAGTTGCCCATGCTATGCGCCGCCAGATGCACGGCCTGACCGCAGTAGTCTTCGGGGCGGGTCCCCCGGAGGTAATGTGCCAGCTTTTGGAGCCCGCGACCCAAAGCTACGCCGGACGCTCGGGCATCGTCGCGATCGCTGGCATACGCCTTGAAAGGGAGCATCGATCCGTCCGAGGGCCAGGTGAACAGGAAGTACACCATGGGCCGATTCGCATAAAACTTCTTCATCTGCGCTGTTCGCTGCAGCGCCTCGCGAAACGTGTAGTTGAACCCGTGAATGGAAATAAGGCAGTCCTGTTCGCCCTCGGTCATCTCACGCCGGACCTCATCGAACACGGCCTGGCTGCCCAGGACTTGGCCCGATAAGTCGCCCGTTCGCGCCTGATCGACACTCACCTCCAGATTCTCGGCGGCGACGGTCAAAGCGTATTGATCAAGCTTAGCGCCAGTGACTTCAGCCCAGCCAAAACGCAAATCGGTCAGGCCGTTGACGCTAAAACGGCTGCCGAAATCGGTCGGATGTTCGATGTTGTCCGGGTCACGGTTCGTGGCGAAGTAAATGCGCATGGTGCTTGTGGGTTAAACTGGACGCTTCAATCCAAAGCTATTTATGGCGAAGCGGCAAGAGGCCTCGAAGCGATGCGCCAGGGCTGCATCAAGCTCCGAAAGCGAGCGTTGCGCAACGAGCTCTCTAGGGCCGGAGCGGGGCGCTGACTTCAGTCCGCAGGAACGCCCATATCCCCGCGACGCGTGAGGCGCGACCGCCTGCCCTCAAACTACGAACCAACCCTTTTCGAAGTTCACTCGCGAGTTATTGAGCACCGCCTCGTTCGCCTTCACCACCGTCACCGTGGATTCAAATCCCGCCTGCCATCCAGCGTCCGGTGGCGTGCCTTCGTTCACGTGCTCCACAAACTTCTCGAGGGCGTATTTGAGCGGCGAATCGGTATCGCTCGCCGCTTCCGCGGGCTTCTTCCCTTGGGCTAGAATCTTGGTCGCATTAGCCACCAGCGCGATACCTTGTTCGCTCAAGATGTCGTCCTTTCGCGCATACACTTCCCAACCCAAAAGCGGCGAGTCGGCTTCCTTGAACATCCACGCGCGGTTCTCCCGGATGAGAATCGTGGCGTCGCTACCGAAGAACGTTTGCTGCTCGCCGCCAAAGGAACTGGCCAGTGTCGACGCAAACACCAACCGCATGCCGCCCGGATACTCGAAGACCGCTTGAACGGTATCCGGAGTCTGCCGATCGTCCTGCCACAGCATCGTGCTGCCGAACCCGGTCACCGCGACGGGCAGCGCGTTGAGAAACCAACTAGTGCAATCCACTGGGTTCACACCGATCTCTCCGACCAGGCCGAGTGAAGTGTCTTTGTAGAGACGCCAATTCAGCGCGCGTTCCCGTTCAGGGTTGGGCGAGGCACGACGCCACGATTGCTTCTTGTTGTACTGAGCATTCGCGGTCGCGTTCTTGCCGCAGGCGCCGGTCCGGAAAAATTTTAGGACGTGATGGTGTTGCGGATTGGCCCGGAATTGGAGTCCCACTTGGAAGACTTGCGTAGCGGGTACCGCTTGGGCGGCTTTGGCAATCGCTCGGGCGTCTTCAATGGAGTGGGCCATGGGCGCGTCCAAATAAACATGTTTGCCCGCTTGCAGCGCCGCGATGGCCACGTCTTTGTGCTGGAAAGTCGGCGTCGTAATGACGACCGCCTTGACTGCTTTGTTGTCCAGCAGGGAACGAAAATCGTCATAACGCTCGGCGTTGGGGGCCGACTCCGCGGCCCGACGCAGCGCCGCTTTGTAGTTGTCGCACACGGCGACCACTGGAGCGTTAGGCAACTTCGTCAGTTGGGTGACCACTTCGCGCCCTTGCACCCCAAGCCCAATGATGCCAATGGGCACTGGAGGGCCGACCGGCTTTTCTTTGTAGTTCGGGTCAGCCTTCGGCGGAGGTAATGTGCCGTCGGCAAGCTTGGCAGCCTCCTCGGCAGTGATGGGGACCCCTCCCAAAGCCGCCATCAGGGCCGCGATCGAGCTGGATTTGACGAAGTCGCGACGGTTGAGATCAACAGCAGAATCGGGCGAGTTCATGTTGGACCGCGGAAACCTACCCGTTGGCTCGACGAAGCCAAGCCGAGCTTGCCATGGGGTGGGCGCCGTTTTCGGTTGGACAGCCCACCCGAGGCAAAGCGCAGTCCGATTCCCTGCCAGATTGAAAGCGGGCTAGACCAAAACGATTCCAGCCGCTCGCTCGGCGCTAATATTTTGGCACACTGTGATCAATCTGATCGGACCAGGCATCGATCCCGCCTTTTACTGACTTCACGTACTTGAAGCCCTGCTGACGCAGGAAATCGAGCGCGGTCAGAGACCGTTTACCCGATTTGCAATGGATATAGAGCTGCTGATTGGGATCCAGTTCAGTGAACCGTTGACGCAGTTGGCTCAGTGGGATTAGCGGCACCCCGGGGATGCGAGCGATTTGCTGTTCATCAGGCTCGCGAACGTCGATGACTCGAATGCCCGATCCGGGATTGTCCAGTGCTTGCTTCATGTCCTGAACCGTCACTTCGTCGGGATTTTGGCCCGGGTTGACGGGCTCGGGGACGATTCCGCAAAACTGGTCGTAATCGACGAGTTCCTTAATCGTCGCGTTCGGACCGCAAATCGGACAGGCGGGGTCCGGCCGCAACTTCAATTTTCGGAAACTCATCTCCAAGGCGTTAAACAACAGGAGACGGTTCAAGAGTGTGTCGCCCTTGCCGAGGATCAGCTTCAAAATCTCCGTCGTCTGGATGCATCCAATGATACCCGGCAACACGCCGAGCACCCCACCCTCAGCGCAACTGGGTACCATTCCCGGCGGAGGAGGAGTTGGGTAAAGGCAGCGATAGCACGGCCCTCCGAGATGCGGCGCGAACACGCTCGCCTGACCTTCAAACCGAAAGATGGAGCCATACACATTGGGCTTTTTGAGCAGCACACACGCGTCGTTGGTCAGGTAACGGGTCGGGAAATTGTCAGTCCCATCGACCACAATGTCGTAGGGGCGGATGAGGTCGAAAGCGTTCTCCGACGAAATCCGCGTCTGGTACAAGACCACTTCGACGTTCGGGTTCAACGCTCGAATCGAAGCTTTGGCCGACTCGGCCTTGGACACACCAACATCCGCATCGCTGTGGAGGATTTGGCGTTGGAGATTCGAGTAATCCACCGTGTCGAAGTCCACGATCCCGAGTTTGCCGATACCGGCGGCGGCCAGGTACATGGCAATGGGCGAGCCCAGTCCGCCCGCGCCGATGCACAGGACTGAGGCGTTACGAATTTTGCGCTGACCGGCAAGCCCGACTTCCGGCAGAATGAGATGCCGCGAATATCGGCGGATTTCTTCGTTAGTGAGATCGACCATACTCAGGGGGCCGAGCGTAGGAGCGACGCCCCGGGCGGCAAGGGAAGTTTACTCGCCCAATCTGGAGACCGCCGGTCAGCGAACGGCTCAATTCGGCCAGCGCAGGGAGTGATCCCGGCACGCCGCGTCCACCTTGGCACTGAATCGGCTTCCTGTAGTGTCGTTCATGCGTTGGAACATTTTCAGGCGCTGGTGGATCGGCGGACCGCCTCTTTTGGTGTGCGCCACACTGTCGGCCGCCGGTCAGCTCTCGGTCAGTGAACTCAATTATCACGACGAGCAAGATCCTGACTTGGAGTTCATCGAGCTCATCAATCAAGGCACCACCCCGGTGACGCTGACCGGGGCTCAATTCACCAGCGCCATCACGTACACCTTCGGATCGCCGACCTTGCTCGCCGGGAACGAGCGAATCGTGATTGTCCGCGATCGCGCGAAATTTATTAGTCGTTACGGGACCGCCGGAATCCGGCTCGCCGACGGAGCATTCATGGGAAGGTTTGCGGACGAAGGCGAACTCGTAACCTTAGTCGATGCGAACCAACTCACTTTAGTTGCCTTCAGTTACCGACCCGACGGTCGCTGGCCTTCCCGTCCTGACGGATTGGGCAGCACCCTCGAATGTGTCGATCCCGCCGGCAATCTGGACGATCCCGACAATTGGCGCTCCAGTGCCGAGTGGCACGGCTCTCCGGGCCGCGCCGGTGTTGGCCCTCAGCGCACCGTGGTCATCAACGAAATCCTCGCGCACACTGACCCACCTTTGGAAGACGCCATCGAGCTCAAGAATCTAACCGATCAACCCGTGAACATCGGTGGCTGGTACATCTCGAACAGCCGCGCAAATCCGATGAAGTTTCGCATCCCCAACGGCACCGTGATTGAAGGCGGCCGCTTCAAGGTGTTTTACGAGCTGGCCGGAACTGGCGACCCCGCGGGCTTCAATCCAACCGGCGACGGGAACTCCCCGTCATTCACTTTTAGTTCGGCTCACGGCGATGAAGCGGTGCTACTATCCGCTGATGCAAACGGGAACCCTAAGCTCTGGATGGACGCCGTGACATTTGAGGCGACGGCCAACGGAATCAGTTTGGGACGATATCCCGACGGCGCCGGCAAGTTGACCACGCTCAGCCAATTGACGTTCGGCACTGAAGTGAACGCCGCCTATCCTCCAGAGTTCATTACGCTGTTTCGCCAGGGCTTGGGCGCCAGCAACGCCGCTCCCAAGGTCGGTCCGATCGTCTTTCGACGAATCCAGTACCATCCGGCAGCCGGGGAAGACGAATTCCTCGAACTCCAGAACAACTCAGATCAGACCGTTTCGCTGTACGATCCGGAGCATCCTGAGAACACGTGGCGTTTGCGGGACGCGGTTGACTTCGATTTTCCCGGAGGCGTAGCGCTCGAATCGGGCGCGCGTTGCTTAGTCGTTGCTATCGATCCCGCCCAATTTCGGACGCGATACAGTGTTCCAGCGAACATTCCGGTATTCGGGCCGTGGACCAACGCGCTGAGCAACGGCGGAGAACGAGTCGCGTTGTATCAGCCTGATCCGCCTCAAATTCAGCCCCATCCGGATGCCGGTTTCGTTCCTTACGTCTTGGTAGAAGAAATTAATTACTCCCCACTCCCGCCCTGGCCCACCGCCCCGGACGGTGGTGGCCCTGCCTTAAAGCGAAAGGACGTATCCCAATTTGGGAACAATCCTTTGGCTTGGGAGGCAGAGAATACGGTTCCCCCGACGCCGCCGCACCTGGGCATCGCTGTCTTGCCGCAAGGCGTCCGACTCAGCTTCGTCGCTGAACCGGGCCGAACCTATCGTTTGGAACGCACTTCCTCGTTGGGCCAAGGTTGGAACGACCAAGGCCTCATTCCTACCCCAGCGCCGGGAGGATCGGTCAGCGTCGATGTGTTGTTGCCCGGGCTGTTTCGGGTGGAAGCCGAGTAAAAGGGTGGAAGAGCCAGTTCGACACGACCGGTCAACGAAAGTTGAACCAGTGGTTTTCCGGTGGCGCAGCTCATGCTGGATGGATCGCACCTAGAGTCGACCCATGAACTCATTCCAAAGCAGTCATGACACCTGTTGCTCTAATTTGGTCCCGTCGTCCATCGACGGCCAAGCGTCGAAATCAGCGGAACCTGGTCATCGCGTATTACTCAAAAATCCGGAAACGCCTTGAGGCGTTCCGTAGAACTCGCGAAATACAGCTAACGACGCCATAGATAGTCCGGCCAGCTCCGATGGGGCCGCCCGTCCTGCACCACGAACTCACACGCTCGCCCCGAGGAAAAGGAGTCAGATCCATTTGCGAGCTGATCGGAGCTCAGTCCCAACTCAGTCCCCTTGCTGGGATCCTTATGCCGGCAGCGAACGCTGCGACCTGCAATGGTCGATGGGGGAAATGCAGGATGTTCGTCAGGAAGCCGCGCCGTTCCTGTTCACCGCGGAACGATCGCGGGGAAAAGATAAGCCTGCAACATTACTAACCCACCCATCAGCAGAGCCAGCGCGACGCTGTGCCAGAAGACAGACCGCAACACCGTGCCGGCATCGGGACTATCAGGCCGGCCTCCGGTAGCGACACTGGCCACGACGATGCTTTGGGCGTCGATCATTTTCCCCATGACTCCACCCGAGCTGTTGGACGCAGCCATCAGGACGGGAGAGAGGTTCAGTTGGTTCGCGGTGACCTGTTGAAGATTCCCGAACAGGACATTCGAAGAAGTGTCGCTGCCGGTCAGCGCGACGCCGAGCCAGCCGATCAGCGGAGAAAAGAACGGGAACCAGAATCCCGTCGCCGTCATCGCCAATCCCATCGTGGTGTCCGTGCCGCTGTAACGGGTCGTGAAACCCAGCGCCAGCATGAGCGCAATGGTCAACAGAGAGACTCGCAGGCTCCAAATCGTCGCGGCATAAGTGGCGACAAGTCGGCGAGGTCCCAGCCCCAGCGCGAAGCCGGCGAGGACTCCCGCCAAAAGTAGGGCGGTCCCGGTCGCGGACAATGCGTTGAAGTTGAACACGGCCGCTTCGAGTTCGGGCCGTTCGACCACCGGCGGGACACGCTGAACTGCCCGATGCAACATCGGCACCTCCAGGCTCGGAGCGAAAGCGGTGTTCAAAGCGGCTTTAATCGTCGGCAGTCCCCAAAGAAAAACGAAGATCGTAAGAAAAACCCACGGAATCCAGGCTCGCCAGGCGGGCGAGGACGCCGGCGCTGTTTGCTCGGAAGGCGACGCGACGGCTGGTGCGATCGGTTCATCGCGTGGCTTCCACAATTTCATGAAGAGCACCAGCGCGCCCATGGAGCCAACCGAACCGATGATGTCCACCAGCCATGGACCATGGAAATTGGAGACGACGAATTGCAGGGCAGCGAAGCTCAGTCCCGTCACCAAACAGGCGGGCCAAACACCCATCATTCCGCGCCAGCCCGCCTGAGCAGCCACGAGCCAAAACGGAACGATCAGGGAAAAGACCGGAAGCTGGCGGCCGACCATGGAACTCAGCAGATGAACATCGAGGTTCGTGATCTTCGCGAGGGTGATCAGCGGAGTTCCCAGCGCCCCAAATGCCACCGGCGCGGTGTTGCCAATCAGCGCGAGTTTGGCGGCTTCCAGCGGACGGAAACCCAGCCCGATCATGAGTGCTCCCGTGATCGCCACCGGGGCGCCAAATCCCGCCGCGCCTTCGATGAAGGCACCAAAGCTGAAGGCAATTAGCAGTGCTTGAATCCGTCGGTCGCGCGAAACTCCCGCCACCTGTTGTTGCAAAACGGTGAACTGACCGGTCTGCACTGACAGATTGTAAATGAAGATGGCGTTGAGAATGATCCAACCGATGGGGAAGAGTCCAAAGGCAGCGCCATAAGCTGCGGCCGCCACGGTCAACGACACCGGCATGTGATAGACCAAGATTGCCAGGGCGGCGGCGGTGAGCAGTCCGGTGAGGGCCGCGATTTGCGCCCGCACATGCCAGAAGGCCAGCAGTCCCAAAAGAACCACCACCGGCAACGTGGCGACCAACGCCGACAAAGCCAGATTGCCAAGCGGATTGTAGTTATGGGACCAGGGCATGAGGGGTGGACGAAGGAGAGTCGGGACCGACCCTCCTTGACTCAAGCGGGAACTCGATCCGCGCCGTTCACCGGCGTATCCGGACACTGCCCCTGCGCTAGTGGCACCGGCGCCTTCGCCGGTTTTGGGTCTGACCGGCGCCCGCGCCTGTCCTCTTCGGGCGAGGGCACCTGCGGGACTCCGACAGCGGAGGGCGACGATCCCACTATTGGGCCGTTCACCTCTGGTTCACCCAAACCAAGAAATCGCCGGTCGCGAGAAAAATTCCTCGAGCTTTACGCCATCAGCGCCGATGAGCCACACCTTGGCTTTCGGATAGGCCTTTCGAAATGCCTCAACCCCGGCTTGCTTCCCCGCCCGCCCACTCTTGACCTCGATGGCCCAAATGTCAGTCCCGTGGCTCACCACAAAATCGACTTCCTGATCACCGTCCCGCCAATAGGTGATGCTCCACTGAGGTCCCTGAAGTTCGTTGAGCAGGTGAGCTCCAACGGCATTCTCCACCAAACGCCCCCACCAGTTCCCCTCCCGCCGTGCGTCCGCCAATGAGCGAAGCGACGTCGCGTTGATGAGCGCGTTGTTCCACAAGATCAGCTTGGGACTACTCCCCCGCTTTCTCACTTTGCCCTTCGAGAACAACTCCAGGCCAGAAGCCAAGAAGGCGCTCTCTAGCAGCTTGAGATAATGGGCCAGCGTGGTCGTGTTTCCGGCGTCCTGAAGCTGCCCCAACATCTTCGTGTACGAGAGTATTTGGGCGGGAAAGGTCGCCGCCAGCGCGAAGAGATGCCGCAAAAGGGCCGGCTTGTTGACCGTTTGAAGTTGGAGCACGTCGCGCGATAGCACCGTCTCGATGAGCGAATCAGTCACGTAACGTTTCCACTGCGTCTCGTCATCGGCTAGGCCAGCGGCCCCCGGGTATCCGCCAAAGTAGATCCACTGGTCGAGATTCCAGCCAAAGGCAACCTGGCACTCCGGCCACGTCCAATGGGTAAAACGGTGAAGGAAGAAGCGACCGCTCAGGCTCTCCGTAAGCCCCTTTTGAAGGAGCAACGCGGAGGAACCCAGCAACAGCGCCCGGACCGGGCCTTTCTTCGCCCGTTCCTCATCCCACAGACGTTTGGCGACCTCGCTCCAGCCGCGGATTTTTTGGACCTCGTCCAGGATCAGCAGCGATTTCCCTTTTTCAGCCTTTAACCGGGCCAATTGCCACTGCGTTTCGATCCACTCGGGCGAATGAGGAAGCGCGGAATCGGCGGAGGCGGAATGAGACGACCAAGCCAGACGTTGCTCAATCTGTCGGGCCGCCGTGCTCTTTCCAACCTGCCTCGGCCCCACGACCACCTGAAGGAGCGGGACTCGCGACGACATCCCCTTTTCAATCTCGGCTACGGCCGGTCGCTCAAACTCCATACGGTCTATTTTGCCGCCAGAGAATGACACCAGTCAACTTTACTCAGTCATTGAGTAAATTTACTCAGTGGGTGCGCAAGCCCTTTTTGCTGATACGCATCTCGCAACAATTGAAAGGTATGCCGCACGGGAATTTTGGATCCTGATTTTTGGAGATGATGCCGCAGTTGCGTGAGGCAACCGATGTTCCCCGAAACCACGACCTCCGCGCCCGTGGCGATGATCGCACGGGCCTTCTGTTCGCCCAGGGAAGCCGCGATCGCTGGCTGATCGAGGTTGTAACTGCCCGCACTCCCACAGCAGAGGTCGGAATCGATGATTTCCACCACCTGCATCCCGGGGATTGCGCGCAGCAGATCACGCGGTTGGCGACGCACACCTTGGGCATTCGAGAGATGACAGGCGTCGTGATAGGCAACCTTCAATTGGCGTTCGGCGAACGGATCACGCAACCCGAGCCGAGCCAAAAAGGCGCTCACATCCTGAACCCGCTCGCAGAACGATTCGGCCTGAACTTCCTGGGGCGTCCCACGCAATATTAGGGCGTACTCGTGTAGAGCGGAGCCGCAGCCCGCGGCGTTGGTCAGGATGGCGTCAACATCTTCCGGAAAGGCCGCCAAGTTACGCCGGGCAAAACCTCGGGCAGCAGCAAGGTCGCCGGTATGCCAGGCCAGACCGCCGCAACATCCCTGCCCCGCTGGAATCACGACTTCCACGCCGTTGCGAGAAAGGACCTCGATCGTCGCCGAGTTGATATCGGGATCGAGCACCTGTTGGGCACATCCGATCAACAAGGCAACCCGCGCACGACGTTCGCCCCGCGCTGGCGTTACCGCGGGCCACGACTCATGGGCCGGCAGTTGTTCGGGCAACAATTCCAACATGGGCTTCAACCCACGAGGTAACCAAGGCATCCAGGTTCGAGCCATGATTCCCAGTCTGGCGGCCAGGCGAAATCGGTTGGGATACGGGAGTGTCTTCGCCGTGATAAACCGACGAAACCTTTCGCCGAGCGAACGGCGCGAAGAGGCTTGCGCCACGGCGCGAAACGGACTGATCAGGTCGCGATACGGCACGCCGCTGGGACACGCCGGTTCACAAGCAAGGCAACCCAAACATCGATCCACGTGCGGCTGGGCCGACTCCCACGGCAGGTGTCCTTCGAGCACGTCCTTCATGAGCACGATCCGGCCACGCGGCGTATCCATTTCCTGGCCGAGCTCTCGGTAAGTCGGGCAGGCCGCCAGGCAAAAACCACAATGCACACACTGCGACACTGCGTCCGCCATCGGTTTGCCGAGCGACCCAAACTTTTCGGTGGAAATGGCGTGCAACATCAGTCGTCGAGTGAAGGAAAACGATAGTCCGGATCCAGCGCCATCTTCACTGCGGTTTCGATTGCCGGGTGCTTGACGGCGCCAAGAAAAAGGGGCGCTTGGCCGCGCAAGGTAAGCCCAGTTAGGCCGAGCCGGGTCAACACCGCCGCGACGGGTTCTGCAGTCTCAGGATGGGGCACGGACAAGTAAGCAACGTTTCCGCCGGAGCTGAAGTGAATCTTCGAATCCGTCAGGGCCCCGATTGCGCGAGCGAGAGCCGGCACGGCGTCCAACGAGAGCGGAACCTTGACCAAAACTCCGTCAGGGTGGGCCCAGCGGAATTCCCGCAAGTCGGTCCATTCGTCGTGCGCATGGTCGATGACTTCACCGGGATAGCTCTCGAGAATTTCGCGAGCGAGCGCCACTAGAGCAGGCCGAGGGCCGCCGAGCTGCACGTGGATGTCATGTCCACCCGGCGGAATGTCGAGCGCCTCAGGTTCCCAACGTGACCGCGCGAGCTTGGCCAGGATCCTTGCGGCAACTTCGAACGAACCGGTGCGAAGCCCCAACGTGAGCGCGGAAGCCGGCTGCGGAAAAACTTTAAAGGTGATTTCGCCCAACGCGCCGAAGCGTCCGAGACTGCCGACGAAGAACTTCGGCAGATCAAACCCCGCCGCGTTCTTGACTACTTTACCCCCCAAACGCAGTAAGCGTCCCCGACCATCGACGAATCGCACACTCAGAATAAAATCGCGCACTCCGCCAAATCGAAACCGGCCCGGCCCACTCAATCCCGAGGCAACCGCCCCGCCGAGAGTGGATCCCGATTCCACCAACAGCGGATCGAACGGAAGATGCTGGCCACGTTCGGCCAAGGCGGCGGCAACCTCGCTAACCCGCGTTCCTGCCAGCGCCGTGAAGGTGAATTCGCTCGGATCGTATTCGAGGATTCCCCGCAGGTTCGCGGTGGAAACTCGAGTTGCCTCGACCGCACTCAACCGCGGCTTGGTTCCAGCGCCGATCGCGAGAACCCGGGGAGCCGACCTGATGGCGTCGGCCAGTTCGGTCAGTGAACGAGGGCTAAGCGCGGGATTCATTCTAGAAAAGCCAGCGGGAACCCCAAATAGCGTAAAGAGGAGCGCAGGGAATGAAAGGACCGAGCTTCACAACCACGACACCTCTCCCCTGGGTCCGAAACAGTATTAGAGCGCCCGCCTCTGGCGTGAAATATCGGAATGGTCACGCGAGGAATCTGGTGGGTGGCTCCGGCAAAAGTCGTTACCGGCCTTTTTGAGAGGCTCGAACGTTTCGGGGAGAGCAGTTAGACATTGCATCACCGGTTGGCCCGTTCTGATGCTGGGCGAGTGCACGACGCGAAGGCACTTTCCCACCAGCCAAAGTTTTCGCGTCCCGATCTGATGGTGATCGTCGCCTGTGGCCTCTCCATGCTGATCGTGCAGATGGATTGGTTTGCCCTGAACCTGGCGCTCCCGGCCATCGCTCGCGATTTCGGCGAGCCCGCCACCGACCTCCAGTGGGTCGTGAGCGGGTATATGCTTTCGATCGGCGCCCTAATGGTCACGGCGGGACGGCTGGCGGATATCTTCGGACGCCGCCGAGTGATCGTCATCGGCCTCGTTATCTTCGGCGTGCTGTCCGTGGCTTGCGGCAGTGCTTGGGGGCCCACCTCGCTCATCACCGCCCGGGTTATCCACGGCGTCGGAGCCGCCCTCATTTTCCC
>DLVS01000565.1:516-9678 GCA_003445095.1 Verrucomicrobiales bacterium | reverse complement strand
ATCGTGGCCGGGTTCGAGTTCACGAGGATCACCCGGTAGCCTTCCTCTTTGAGCGCTTTGCAGGCTTGGGTGCCGGAGTAGTCGAACTCGCAGGCTTGGCCAATGATGATCGGACCGGCGCCGATGATGAGAACGGAATGGATGTCGGTGCGTTTCGGCATGCGTTCAAAAAGTCCGGCGATGGAACACGGCTGAGCGGATCGGTGCGAAGAAAAAGTTCACAGAGACAACTGCACCAGGCGTTCCTGGATCTGTTCCGTCCAGCGCGCGATGTAGCTCATGGACCGATAGATTTGCTCCAGCCGCTCCAAGGGCAAGGCGGCGCGACGCCCGGGCGAGCCTGATGGAGGGGCGGCGTCCCAGATCCCGTTCATTTCGCGCAACTCGGCGGAAAGTTGGTCGCGCATGGTATTGACCCGTCCCTGCAACGACTGCAGCCGGTCCAGCCAATCGAACCCGTCCTGCATCCATTGTAGCTTCAGCATCGGGGAGTCGTGGCCGGATTTTTTCTGCAGGAAGGCGTCGGCGTCGCGACACGTCTGACCTACTTCCACGAAGAGATCCATGGTGCCTGGGGGGATCCGCTGAATGTCCTTCGGCTTCTCGCCTGCCTCGAGCTCGTAGAGATGTCGTAGGCGGTCGCGCGGTTCCTTGAGCGTATTGAAGGCGGCATTCAGCTCCGCGTATTTCGAGGAGGCGGCTCGCTTCTCGTCAGCCGACGCACCATGAGTCTTGTCGGGATGTGTTCCGGCTGACAGCGGTAAAAACCGCGCCTTCAACTCTTCGGCGTCGAACCACGGGCGGCGTGGTTCATTGAGCAGGGCAAAGGCGTCGGTCACTGGCGTGGAGGTGTCGGGTTAGGAAAAGCATCGGCAACCAAAAACAGACACGAATCAGATCGGCCCCTGTCGGAGGGGAGAGCCGTGTATAGTTTTGACGAATTAATTCGCAGGTGCGCGGAACGGCCGCGGCGAGGCGCCCCGGCCGGCACGCGGGGCGCGTACCCTCCCCAAACGGGGAACCCAAATCTCCACCAGTTTCGACCTGGACTGGCCTGGATCTTCACGCGCTGAAGCTCTCGCCGCACGAGCAGCTCGTCGCCGCGTTCGGATTCTTCACTTTGAAGCCACCTTCCGTCAGGGCATCCACATAATCGAGTTCGGACCCGGTGACATACAGAGCGCTCTTGGGGTCGACTACCACCCGGACCCCCGAGCTCTCAACCAGGATGTCGCGGTTCTGGGGTTGGTCTTGCAGGTCCATCTTATACTGCAGCCCGGAGCAGCCGCCCCCGACGACGGCCACCCGAAGGACCCCCGACGGCCGCCCCTGTTTGGAAAGCAACGAGGTCACTTTCTGCCCAGCCGACGAAGTCAGCTTGATCAGCCGCTCATCGCCAACCCGAAAGCCTGCGGCGGCGTTCGTGGTCCCGGCGGATCCGATTTTTCCTGCAATCATACCGGTCAGACTACGGTTCAGCCCCGGCGGGGTCAATCAGAGGGGTGATCATCGAACGGAGGAATCGAGCCGCTTCGGACGTTGATGCTACTGGCTCTTCCGGAACAGAGCTGCTCCCTGATAGGTTGAGAAGCCAATTAGATACCGTGAATTGAGTCGAAGTTTGTCCGAACAACGACGCAATTTTGCTCGTTCGGGCTTGGGTCGTCCCGCAAGTTCTGACGGTTCCAGGCACGCCGGCCGGTTGTTCTTCTGCTTCAATTCTTGATTCCTGGGGGGCATCCCCCCCACCTTGGCGGCTGTGCGTGTGGAGCACGCATCATGCTAGCGCAACTCAAGAGTCTCTTTTCGAACGACATCGGCATTGATCTCGGCACGGCGAACTCGCTCGTGTATGTTCGTGATCAAGGCATTGTGCTGCGTGAACCTTCCGTGGTCGCCATTCAAGCCGGCACCACCAACGTTCTCGCTGTGGGTGAAGAAGCCAAGCGTATGCTCGGCCGTACACCCGGCAATATCGTCGCTATTCGGCCGATGAAAGACGGCGTCATTGCCGACTTTGAAATCACCGAGGCGATGCTCCGGCATTTCATTCAGAAGGTTCACCATCGCAAGCTCATTGCCCCGCGCGTCGTCGTCGCGGTCCCGTCGGGAATTACCGAGGTCGAAAAACGCGCCGTCAAAGATTCCGCCACCCATGCAGGCGCCCGCGAGGTCTATCTGATCGAACAGCCCATGGCCTCGGCCATTGGCGTTGGCCTGCCGGTTCACGAACCGGCTGGCAACATGATCGTGGACATCGGGGGCGGCACCTGCGAAATCGCCATCATCTCGCTCGCCGGCATCGTCTTCAGTCGCAGCGTCCGAGTTGGTGGTGATGAATTCGATGAGACGATCGTCGCGCACCTGAAACGCGCCCACAATTTAATGATCGGCGAACGCACCGCCGAGGAAATCAAGATTCGTATCGGTTCCGCTTATCCCCTCGATCAGGAATTGACCCTTGAGGTCAAGGGCCGCGATCTCTCCGCGGGCTTGCCCAAAACGGTCACGATCCGCTCCGAGGAGGTTCGCGATGCCTTACAAGAGCCGCTTTCCAGTATCCTGGAATCCGTCCGCATCACGCTCGAACGCTGCCCGCCTGAACTCTCGGCCGACCTCGTTGACCGGGGAATTATGATGGCAGGCGGCGGTGCCTTGCTCCGCAATATCGACAAGCTCATCGCGCAGGAGACCGGTTTGCCGGTCCATATTGCCGATGATCCGTTGAGTGCGGTGGCGGAAGGCACGGGCAAAGTGCTGCAAGAACTCAGCTTCTTGAAACGCGTGGCCTCGAGCTCGACGGCTTAGCAGATTTCCCCGGCGGTGCGTTCGCCCCGAACGAAAACGGGTAGAACGTGCTGAAACAGACACAGTATTGGGTGCTCGGCACTGTAGTGGTGCTGACCCTCGTGTTGCTAAACCTGCCGCCTGCCGCCGCCGCGCGGCTGAAGACGGCGATTGGAGCCTTGTTCATCCCCCTGTTCGGCCTCACGGGCTCCGCGCAGTCGTTTGTTGACCGCGCTAGTTACGCGCCCCTGACCCGCGCCACGCTCATCAGCGAAATCGAGCGGCTGCAAGCTCAAAACCGGCAACTCCAACTCGCCTACGCGCAAGGCCAGGAAGCCCTGGCTGAAAACGGTCGCCTGCGAGCGTTGTTAGGGTGGCAGCCGAAGTCGCCGTGGAAATTGCGGGCGGCCCACGTCATCGGCCGAGAACCCACGACCTGGTGGCGCAACCTCACCATCGATTTTGGCGCTCGTGACGGAGCCCAGGTAGGACAACCCGTGATGACCGCTAACGGACTGGTGGGCCGGATTCGCCAGACGGAGCCGACCCAATCCACGGTGGCACTCATCGGAGACCCTGAGTGCGGGGTCTCCGTTATCGTGAGCGAGAGTCGCGACCAAGGAATCATCCAGGAGGCTCACTCAGCACCGGCTACTGACGGCCTGGTCGTTCTGAAGCTGCTGCAAAACAGTCCTGCGGTGGTGGCGGGCCAGTCGGTCGTGACGAGCGGGCTGGGTGGGGTGTTTCCGCCCGGAATTCCCGTGGGCCAAATTGTGGACACGCGTTCGGCCGATGGCGGTCTATACACCGAGGCGCGGGTCCGTCTCGCGGCGAATTTGAATCAGTTAGAGGAGGTTTGGGTCCTCCCTTGAGTTCTCACCTACTTGAACGACCGACCGAATGATCTCCCAAACGCCGCATCGCTCTCGAATTCCAACCATCGGACTTTTCCTGCTGGCTTGGTTAGCCGTCTTTGCCCAAACGCAATTCGCGCCGGTCGCGAACGGACTTGGAACACCACTTAATCTTTTGCCCGCGCTCATGGTGTACGCGGCTTTGAGCAATCATCTCACGACCGTGGCGGCGCTGGCCGTCCTTGCGGGACTTGGGATCGACGCGCTTTCGGCCAATCCCCTGGGTATTTCCGTCCTGCCGTTGTTCATCGTCGGTTTTGTTTTTCATGGTCGGCAACATCTCATCTTGCGCGATCAAGCTTATGCGCAGTTCTGGCTTGGGCTGGCGGCGGCGATCGCCGTGCCGTTGCTCACTTTCGTCCTGCTTCGAATGACGTCGGCCCAACCGATCGCGGGTCCTTTCCTGGTGTGGCAACTGGCCGTGACCGGACTCCTCAACGGAGCTTTATGTCCAGCGCTGTTCTGGTTGTTGGACACGTTGCGCCGTACCTTCGACTACACACCAGTCTCCGAGGGGAGCTTTCGTCCCGATCGAGAGATCAAACGAGGACGCCTCTGAACCCATTCACCTGATGCTTCTCTTCGACCAGCTCAACAAGGGTGACCGGCCACTCCGCGTAGTCGCGTGGGGAGTCTTGGGCGGCCTCGCTTTGTTGTTGATCGGATTGTGGAAGGTCCAAGTTCTTTCGGGAGAACAGTATCGTGAACGCCAGGAGAGCCAGAGTTTTCGCACGGTGCGAGTGCCGGCGATGCGCGGCAAAATCCTTGATCGAGCGGGTCGGGAACTCGCGGGTAACACGCCGCGATATCAACTCGATCTCTACCTCGACGAGCTCCGGCCTCAGTTTGAGGTAGAATACAAACAGCGGCGAGCGGCGCTGGTGGCGGCCAAACGGGCCACGAATGCGCTCACCTCCGAATCGATGTTCGAATGGCTCACCGCCCGGTTCCGCAAGCCCAGGTCGGGTCCAGGTCTTAACCGTGCCGAGATCGAAATGATTTCGCGGGCCAGTCGCTTCGCCGCCGTGAGCAACACGGTGGCCGAAGTGAGCCGACGCCTGCGGGTGCCTCTCACGCTGAGCGAGCCAGCTCTGCACCAGCATTACCTGACCAAACGTGCGCTTCCGCTGACGCTGATCGCCAATTGTTCGCCGAGCCAGGTCGCGCTAATTACCGAGCAAAGCTGGAACCTTCCGGGGGTCGAGCTCGAGTTGGTGCCGGTCCGACGGTACCCACACAACCGGCTGGCATCTCACGTAGTCGGTCATTTACGACGCGATGACGATTACGATGAGGAAGAAGGTCGTTTCGATTATCGCATGCGGGACTTTCGAGGCGCGATGGGGCTCGAAGCGGCCTTCGACCGCGAGCTTCGTGGACAAGCCGGGGCGCGCAGCATTTTGGTGAACTCGGCGGGATATCGTCATCGCCAAGGGGAGGAATTCCTCGCCTTGCCACAAGCCGGCCTGAATCTAATCACCACGCTCGATCTCGATTTACAGATCGCGGTCGAAAAGGCCTTAAGCTCCGTCCGGGGTGATGAACGCGGTGCCGTGGTGGTATTGGACCCCAATAACGGCGATGTCCTCGCCCTTGCATCGGCGCCGGATTTCGATCCCACCGAGTTTCTGGACGGGGTGTCCGAAGAGCGCTGGACCAACTTTTTCCTCGCCGAACCAGCCACCCCGATGATGAACCGCGCCACCTATGGCCAATACGCACCCGGTTCGACTTTCAAGATCATTGACGTATTGGCCCTTCTCGAAAATGGAGTCAGTCCCACCGAGATTTTTACAGTGGATCCGGACCCGGCTCGGCCAGGTCGAGGCGCGTACTACCTTGGCCGTCGCAAGATCGAAGACACTGCCCCCCCGGGTGACTACGACCTCCGGCGCGCGTTCGTCCGGTCGAGCAACAGTTACTTCATCGATCATGGTCTTCGGCTG
Source organism: Verrucomicrobiales bacterium (assembly GCA_003445095.1). Taxonomy (GTDB): domain Bacteria; phylum Verrucomicrobiota; class Verrucomicrobiia; order Limisphaerales; family UBA9464; genus UBA9464. Next base: position 4,031 of record DLVS01000565.1, on the reverse strand, counting down.
GGCTGGGATCGCTTGCTGTCCACCGGACTGGCCTTTGGGTTTGGGCAACGCACCGGCATTCGTATCCCCGAAGAGAAGTCAGGCAATTTCCCCAACGTAGACCAGGTTAAGGAACGCGGGTGGACCGCCGGTAATCTGGCCAATGTCTGCATTGGCCAAGAAATCACCGTCACGCCCTTGCAGCTCGCCGTAGCAGTCAGCGCCGTGGCGAATGGCGGCAAAGTCTTCTGGCCGCGGCTGGTTGATCGGATCGAGCCCCAAGACCCTTTGTCAGCGACGTCCACGGTGCGGGTGAAGCCGGGTCAGTTTCGCTCAGAAATCAATGCGCGGCCCCGCCATTTCAATCTCGTGCGGGCGGCGATGCGGGATGACGTGCTGGATGACGAAGGAACCGGCAAGACCGCCCGGATTGAGGGCTTTGAAATCTGCGGCAAGACAGGAACTGCGGAAATCAAAGGCAATGGCCGAAAGGATAAGGTGACCTGGTTTGCCAGTTATGCGCCGTATGAAGCGCCCCGGTATGTCGTGATCGTGATGGTGGAGAGTGGAGGCTCTGGGGGAGGCACGTGCGCGCCGGTTGCCCGGCAAATTTACGAGTTTCTCCACCATCGGGAATTGGGACGGACGCCGGGGCTCGTGGCTGTGGGAGGTACGCCATGACGTGGGATCGCTTGCCTTCGACTCGGCGCGAGCGCGCGATCGAATGGCCCCTGTGGGCCGCGGTGGCGGGTCTGATGCTTTTTGGTGCCGCCTTCATTTTCTCGGCCACTGGCGCGGTTGATTCGGCCGAGGGTTTGCCGTGGTGGCGCTTTCGGGTGCTCAACCAAACGTTGGCCTATTTGCTGGGTATTGGCGCCGTCGTCGTCTTGTGTCTCGTGGACTACGCGCGGTTGGCTCGGTGGGCGTTGGTGGCGTATTGGATTTCCGTGGTGCTCCTGGTGGCCGTGGCCCTGTTCGGTGTGGCCAGATTAGGAGCCAAGCGCTGGATCGACTTCGGCCCCGTGCAATTCCAACCCAGCGAATTCGCCAAACTCGCCTTCTTGTTTGCCCTGGCCAATTTCCTGGCGCGCCCGCCCGGCGAACTCAACTCGCCTCTCCTCTTTGCGAAAGCTCTGGGCATGGCCTTGTTGCCGTTCGTCCTCATTCTCAAGCAGCCTGACTTGGGTTCGTCCTTGGTGTTTGTACCGGTCGCGTTGGTGATGATGTTCGTCGCGGGAGTGCCAAGGAAGTTCCTGCTGCGCTTCATTGGCGGCTCAGTGTTGCTGGTCGTGCTGATTCTCGTGGATGTCATGTTCGCCCCGCCGGGTTGGCGGTTCATAACCCTGGAGGATTACCAAAAGCATCGCCTGCTGGTCTATTTTGCCCTCGACTTTGCGCCGCGAAACGCCTCCCCCGCCGAACGCCTCGCGGCCCGGGCCGAGCAGGAGAAAAAGAGCTACAACGTCAAACAGGCGCTGATTTCCGTCGGGAGCGGCGGCTTTGTCGGCAAAGGTTGGCGGAGCGGCACCCAAAGCGCTCTCGGCTATTTGCCTCGCGCGGTGGCACACAACGATTTCATTTTCTCGGTCATCGCGGAGGAAACGGGCTTCCTCGGGAGCGTCGCCGTGTTGACGCTTTATGGCGTGGTTCTCTTTTCGGGAATCAAGATCGCTTCGCAGGCCCGGGACCGACTCGGCCGCTTATTAGCCGTTGGAGTGGTCGCACTGCTTTTCACTCACATTTTTGTTAACATTGGCATGAACATTCGAATGGTGCCGGTCACCGGCATCCCTTTGCCGCTCTTGAGCGCCGGAGGCACTTCGGTGCTCTGCTCGCTGATCGCCGTGGGCATTCTCCAAAACATTTACCTCCACCGCCGTCACTATTGACGGACCCAAACGTTATGAGCCAACACACCTTCAAACGCAGCCGTGGTCCAATGCGCTTTAAGCCCAGCCGCGGCCTGAGCACTCCCAAAGCAAGCCGACCGACGGAAGCGACGACCGAGAAAAGCGCCGACGACATTCCGTTTGACCGACGCCGACACGAGGCGGAAATCCGGCGAGCCGAAAATCTCGCCGCAGGGCTCCCCGAGGATACTCAAGAAGTCCAAGACGAACCACCCACGACTGGGCGAGACCAGCGCTTTCGCTCGCCCGATATTGGACGCACTGAGGAAAGCCCGGAAGCGGAGTCGGAACCCGAAGCGCCTGCCCGGCGCGCGCCGTCACGCGCGCCCAAATCGTTGCTGGATCGCGCGCGCAGTGCGGTCAAAGAAGTTGCCAAGAAAGTACGTGAGCTCATCGCCCCCGAGGATAAGAGTTCCGTCGAGGTCATCATCAATGCCGAACCGCTCGAGACTCGGGTGGCTGTATTGGTTGAGTCCCGTCTCGACGATTTCACCGTCGAACGTACGAACACGGAGCGGTTGGTGGGCAGCGTCTATAAGGGCAAGGTTAAGAATCTCGAAGACGGACTAAAGGCGGCGTTTGTGGACATCGGCTTCGACAAGAATGCCTTCCTTCATTATTGGGACATCATCCCGAATTCATTCGATTCAAGCGTCGAAGTTGTCGAGCGCGAGGACCGGAAACGAAAACGGAAGGAAGGCCCCGCCATTACTGCCAGGGACGTTCCTCGGTTGTATCCGGTGGGAAGCGACATCATCGTCCAGGTGACCAAAGGCCCCATTGGTACGAAGGGTCCGAGGGTCACCACCAATCTCTCCCTGCCCGGACGCTACCTCGTGCTGCTCCCGAACTCCGAACAATGTGGTATCAGCCGCAAAATCGAGGACCCCAGCGAGCGCCAGCGCCTCAAGAAGATCCTCCGCGAACTCACCCTGCCCGACGGCATGGGCGTCATCATCCGCACCGCTGGCGAAGGAAAGCTCAGGCGGTATTTCATCCGGGATGTCGCGTTGCTTCTTGAGGAGTGGAAGGCGGTTCAGGCCAAGATCCAAAACGACCGGGCACCGTCGTGTGTCTTCCAAGAGCCAGACCTCATCGAACGCACCGTGCGCGATTTTCTCACCGAGGACGTCAGTCGAATCATCATCGACGACAATCATCAATTCCTCCGAGTCCGCGACCTGATCGGCCGGATCAGCCAACGCTCCGCCAAAAAGATCGTTTTTTACAACGAAGCCGAACCGCTCTTCGACCGCTACAATGTTTCGCGCCAGCTTGAACAGGCATTTGGGCGGCAGGTCACCCTCAAAGGCGGCGGCTATTTGATCATCGATGAAACGGAAGCCTTGGTGGCGATCGATGTGAACACCGGGCGTCATAAGGGTTCACGCGATCACGATCAGAATTTGCTCAAAGTGAATCTCGAAGCGGCCGACGAAATTTGCCGCCAACTTCGACTGCGCAACATGGGCGGCATTATCGTGCTCGACTTTATTGACATGAAATCGCGCAAAGACCAGCAGGTGCTTTATCAACGGATGAAGCATCACCTCAAGCGCGACCGAGCCAAGACGCACGTGTTGCCCTTGTCGCAGCTGGGTCTCATGGAGATGACGCGCCAGCGCC
>DLVS01000565.1:0-390 GCA_003445095.1 Verrucomicrobiales bacterium | reverse complement strand
CATGGAGATGACGCGCCAGCGCCACACCGAGTCCATCGCCGCGGCGATGTATGTGGATTGTTCGCATTGTCGCGGTCGAGGCGTGGTCAAGAGTCCGGAGAGTTTGAGCGTTGAAATTCAGCGCAAGCTCATGGCGATCATGAAGGCTCGGCCGCGGGACGAGAGCGACTTCCAACTCCGAATTCACACCCATCCCAGCGTCTTGGAACGTCTCCGCACGCAGGACGAGAAACTCTTGATCGAGCTCGAGAAACGGTACTATGCCAAACTGACTTTCCGGCCGGAAGTGACGTTTCACCCAGAGCAATGGCGCATCATCAACGCCGTCACGAATGACGAACTAGGTCGGAGCGCAACTTGACCACTGAGGAGCGCGGACGGCCTCGTCCG
>DLVS01000775.1 GCA_003445095.1 Verrucomicrobiales bacterium | reverse complement strand
AAACGGAGGCCGAAATCCACCAGTTTGTCGGTACCATCCAGCACGATCTGGATGACCGCATCACTTCCGTTGACCAACGAGTTGGGCTTCGCTCCGGGTTGAGTAAAGCCATCGACCACGACGGCCTCATTGCTCGGGATCGGCAGCGGCGTCTGCGGTGTGATCACGTGTGGACCCGCTCCAGAAATATTGAAGCGGATCGTATGAGCGGAACCTGCAACCGTAGCGTCCGCGTCGAGCAATGCTTGACGCAACGAACCCGGGCCGACGTCGGCGGTGGTGGTGACCGTAAAGGTTTGGGGCGGCAAGGTGCTTGCGGCGACTACGTTGGTCGCAAACTCAGAAGTATTGCCGAAATCGTCGGTGGCGGTAGCGGAAATGAAGCGACCGATACCGGTCATAGGCAACGTCACGTCGAAAGCACCATTGCCGCTGGAATCAGTTGCCACCTGGGCGGATCCCAGGAACTGGTCTCCTTCGCCGTTTCCCGTCGGATCAGAAGTAGCGCTCGCGAAGAAATCGAGTTGGTACGTCACGGAAGCGCGACTGTTCAGCGTCCCAACGACGCGCGTTTGCCCGAGACCAATTCGGGCCTCGGTCAGAACGGGAAAATTCTGCAACTGATTGGGCCCGGTGTCGGCATCGCCAAGGTCGTTCGCGGTGCGGTTGTTATTGCCGAGATCGAGAGCGATTCCTTCGTTGGCGTGAAAGGTGTTCCCGCGAATCGCATTGTTGGTGCCGCCGAAAATGCTCAACCCGCGTAGGCCGTTGAAGGCGATCCGATTTCCTTCGCCGGATTGCGTCCTCCCGATGCGGTTCCCTCCGGAGCTGACGGCGATTCCATGACCATTGTTCTTCAGCGGTCCACCCGCCGCGGAAAGTCCGATGAAGTTGCCGAGAACCACATTGTTCGAAGCGCCGGCATTCGAAAGTTCGATGCCGTTTTGGTCGTTGCCCGAAATGCGGTTCCCGGCGCCGGAGGACGCACCTCCAACCCAATTGGCTGGCGCATTGTCGAAACGAACACCTTGAAGCGAGTTGCCGCGATCAAGTAGTCCGTCGAGACCGAGGCCGATCCAGTTTCCTTCGATCCGAGTTCCCGTGGCGCCGAGGCCGAGGAGCTCTACTCCGTGGCGATTGTTCCCCGAAATCACGTTGCGAGCGCTAACGGCGGTACCGCCGATCCGATGTCCGGCAGAGCCATTCACCAAAATCCCACTCCCATTCTGACCTTGGTCTGAACCGTCAGCGCCCAGTCCAATGACGTTGCCTTCGATCAACGTTCCGGCGCTGACTGGATCGAGCTCGATGCCGTCGCCTTTGAATCGCGTGATGGCGAGCCCGCGAATGGTGGCGCCGACGGCAGCAACGCGCAGTCCGTCCACACCGTTGGGAGCGCCGTTTCCATCAAGGGCGATGGGTAGGACGGCGTTGAATCCGTTGACCAAGGTGTTCGCACTGGCGCCGGATTGGGAATAACCATCGATTGTGACCGGTGCGGCGACCACCGGCAGGGCGGTAACCGGGCTGATGGTGTGAGGTCCAGCGCCCGCAATGTTGAAGGTAATACGGTCGCCGAGGTTGAAAGCGTTGGTGGCGTCGATGATCGCCTGACGCAATGACCCTGGTCCGGAATCATTGGTCGAGGTCACGAGGTAGTTGTTGGGTGTAACCGTCGTAAGGGCGCGGTGAGCTGGGGAGAACTCGGAGGTGTTTCCTGGTGGGTCCGTGGCTGTGCCGGTGATAAATCGACGGGAAGTGCCTCCCGGCAGAGCGTTGGTAAATCGAGCCAGCCCGGCCATATCCGTGGTCACCGTGATCGTGCCCAAGAACTGCTGCCCTTCTCCGTTGCCGCTGGGATCAGCCGAGTCATTGGCGAAGAAATCGAGCGCGAACTCCGTGCTGGGTAGGCTGCGAAGCTCGCCGGTGATTTCCGTATTGCCTGAGTTTAGAACGGCTCGGGCGATCACGGGGTAGTTCTGAAGTTGGTTCGCTCCGCCGTCGGAGTCGTTCGCGTCGTTTGCTTGCACGCCGTTTCCACCTAAATCGATTCCAAGTCCACCGTTGCCGAAGTGACGGTTTCCTCGCACGGAGTTCTTCAGGCCGCTGCTGATGAAGACTCCGTCCCCGGCGTTGAACGCTAAGATATTCCCTTCCCCAAGATCGAGCCCGCCAATCTGGTTGGTTCCCGCCTGATTAACGATCTCAATACCGGCACCGGAGTTGGCCAATGCTTGGACGCCGGTGTCATCGGTGCCGATGCGATTACCGAGAATCAGCGTGTTGGTCGTCCCGGCGCCGTCCAAGCGAATTCCGGCGCCAGTATTCCCTGATATCAAGTTCCCCGCCAGTGGTCCACCAATCGTCGTCATGGGGACACGGTCAACATAGATACCGTCGAGATTGTTGCCCCGATCGAGGAGGCCGGTCCGGTCGGATCCGATGAAGTTTCGGCGGATCAGCGTTGAGTACGCCCCAGCGCCTTGAATACGAATCCCATTGCCGTTATTCCCCGAAATGAGGTTTCCAGACTCGGCGGTCTCGCCGCCCACTTCTGTGCCGACGGCCTGATTGATCATAATCCCGTGATCGGTGTTGCCCAAGTCGGTCGAGCCTGCTTCGTCGAGGCCAATGATGTTGCCGATGATTTGATTCCCGACGCTATTGGTTCCATTCAGTCGAATGCCGTGGTCTTCGTTTCCGGAGATGACGTTTCCAGCCGCGACGCTGGCGGCGCCGATGCGATTGATCGTGGAATCAGCAAGGAGAATCCCGTTGAGCGAATTCCCCAAATCGTTCGTCCCGCTTGGCCCGAGGCCGACAAAGCATCGCTCGATCACGTGGCCGCCACCACCGCTGAGTTCGATTCCATTCGCCTTCCAGCGATTGATGATCAGCCCTCGCACCACAGAATTAGTCGTCGTAATGCGCAGGCCCGAAGTTCCGCCCGGCGCGCTCGCACCATTCAGTTCGATGAGAGGACGCCCCATGAAGCCCGGTTGAGTAGTAACGTCGATGGTAAGCGGTTCGGTGATGACGGGGAGCGCCGACAGAGGAGTGATTGTGAATGGAGGGTTGACGGGCAGATTGAAAGTGATGGTATCCGGTCCTGCTGAAGCGTTGGCGTTGGTGATGGCCGCACGCAATGAGCCGGCGCCGGTGTCGGTAGTGACGGTGACAGGAAAGGTAGCTCCCCACGCGGCAGTGACGAGGCTGGCGACCGCTGCGCCGAACGAGAATCCGAGGGTTGTTTTCATGCGATGAACTCCGAGGATGATGGTGCCTTTGCTCGCACAAACTCTCCGCAATTGCAATGCAACACACGAGAGGCGAGGAGTGTTCGCCAAATCTGAAAGGTTCGTCGGCCAGCCGTTACCCGACCGCGCGGATGAATCTTTCCACCAATTGGCGTGCGACCTCCGACCGTTGACGACCAATCTCCAATACGTCGTCGTGCGTGACGGATCGGTTTCGTGCGCCAAGTCCGGCCGCGGCGTTGGTTAAACAACTCAAGCCGGCAACGCGCAGACCAAGCTGCCGCGCGACGATCACTTCTGGAACGGTGCTCATTCCCACGGCGTCCGCGCCCCATTTTCGAAACGCCCGTATTTCCGCCGGGGTTTCGTAACTCGGCCCGCTCACGGCCAAATAGACGCCCGAGTGACAACGGGCGCCCACGGATTTGGCGGCGGCGCGCAACGCCGACTGCAATGCGGGATCGTAGGCTTGAGTCAAATCCACAAAAGGTGACGCCACGCCCGAGATGGGGCCTCGAAGCGGATTCGCTCCGAGGAAATTGAGGTGGTCGGTGATCACCATGAAATCGCCAACACGAAAGCGAGGGTTGAGGCTTCCAGCGGCATTGGTGACAAGAAGTATTTCCACCCCGACCTCCGCTAGGACCCGAACTGGAAAAGTGATTTGTGCCAGATCGAACCCTTCGTAGTAATGAGCCCGACCCTGTAGCACCGCGACGGCCACATTTTGGCAAGTCCCCAGCAAGAAGCGTTGCTGGTGTCCGGACACGGATCCGACGGGAAAGCCAGGAAGCGACGCGAACGGAAACTCGGCGGTGACGTTCATCGCCTCAGCCGTCGCCGCAAATCCACTTCCGAGAATCAATCCGATCTTCGGGCAGATCGCGCTGCGTCGGCGAATGAACCGAGCCGTGACCGTCGGATCGGATTTTCGGATGAGGCGCACGAGGCACGCTGGGCGGTTGAGGCTGAAACCTCAAGCGTGTGGCAGCGGCGAGCCGGGCCCTTTTGGGAGTGCGCCGGGAAGCGCAGCGCGACGGTGCTTTTAGCCGGCCCGACGGGCTCAACGGAAACCAGCGCTCAAGTCAGTCGGCTCTCCAGCCGCCGGCGCAAAGCGGTGTCGCCGCTCACGCTCTGCCACCGCACTCCAAAGCTGCTTGGCGGCTCATAGCTCCCGATACGCGTCCAATTTTTGGAGGTCGGGGCTCTCCCTGGACCGACGTGGAAGGGATGGCGCGCTGCGCAGCTCCGGGCCGGATCTTCGCAGTGACACGTCGAATTCTTCCCTCGCGTCGTTGCGAATGGCCGCGCCGTTGACGCGGGGCCGCCGCAGCGCGGCC
>DLVS01000792.1 GCA_003445095.1 Verrucomicrobiales bacterium | reverse complement strand
CATCCAGCCAAATTCACGGTGTTGAGGTCCTTGGCTCGGCCGCTGGCCCGCTTGTTGACCTTCAGATCCTCGATCCCGATCATGTTGACCAGAACGGTGTCGTAAACGGTTTGGACTCGGCGGGACCAAGCGATCGGAAAGTCACCACCGGAGACCCGGTTCAGGATTTCGATCAGGAACGGGCGAGCACCGAAGTGGGTAACATTCTCCGGGTCCAGTAACTGGTCGCGAGTCAGCCCCGCCATCTCATCCCCGAAGAAGTTGCGGACGGCAGCGAGCACTCGGTCTGCATTCCCCGGCGTGCGATTGATCCAAACGTCCATGTCCGAAGTGACCCGCGGATAACCATGAAAGCAGACCGCGTGACCTCCCACCAGGAGGTACTCAGCCCCAGCGGCGTTGAGACACGCGAGGAATTCTCGGAAGTCGGGCGGCAGGTGGCGGGGGTCCATAGTTCAGCTCGCGGAGGTATTCCAAGTGCCAGAGTCGCTCTTCAGCGGTCCGTGAGTGCCAGAACGCCCGCTGTTTGGCATCCGCGTCGGCGAATCCCCGCGAGAAGGAAACCAGTGGTTGGATAACGCGTTTGGTCACTGCGTGAGTATCGAACAATGCTTTAGGAATCTCAACGACTTCTCCCAGGCCTTTTCCTCTTCTCCCGAAACCTGACTCCAACGGACGGACGTCGGCAGCTACTTCGTCAACGCTTCCCTTCCGACGTGAGTCGGTGGCCGCTTATCGAAACCTTCACGGCATGACTCCGATTTCGCCACGATTTATCCTTCGAGCCGGCTCGCGTTATCGGAGACATGTTCGACCGACACCGCCACGACTTTGTATTCCGGCGTCATGACCACTCGGTCTCGCTGGGCGCTGGTGAGTTGGTTCAAGAAAACTTCGGTCGCATGGAACGTGGCAAACAGTTCTCCAGATTTCACTCGCGCATCGAGTCTCACGGGAATGGTGGCTTCGCCGTGTCGGCTGCGAACACGAACGCGATCACCATCCTGGAGGGCGAGGCGATGGGCGTCGGCGGGCGCCATGTCGAGCGTGTCGGTCGCGCGAAGTTGGGAGTTCGGTGTGCGCATGGTCATCGTGCCCGCATTGAACTGATAAAGCGTGCGCCCGGTCGTCAGCAGGAACGGGAACTCGGCCGTGGGCTCCTCAGTCGTGGCGAAGAATTCGATTCGCTGGAGCGGAGACCGCGGCCCCGTTGGGAAGGTCGTCGTATGCAAGATGGTCGTTCCGGGATGATCCAAGCTAGGGCACGGCCATTGCAGTCCGCCGCGTTCCAGCCGCGCATAACTGATTCCGGCGCCCGCGCGCCACACCGCCCGGACTTCATCCCAAATCTCTCCGGCCGAGTGAAAGTTGAACTGGTTTTGAGCACCCATCGCGGCCGCCACCTCGCAAATGATTTCCCAATCCGGCTTCGAGTGGCCGAGGGGTTCCAGGGCTTGGCGGACGCGTTGCACACGACGCTCCGAATTCATGAAGGTGCCGTCCTTTTCGAACGACGAGCAGGCCGGCAGGAAGACGTGGCCGAATTCGCGCGCGAGCTCATTCAGGAACAAGTCTTGCACCACGATGAAGTCGAGGTTCGACAACGCGGATTTCGTGGCGACCGTGTTGGGGTTGGTCAACGCCACGTCGTAGCCGATGGCCCAAAGCGCTTTCAGTTTTTGGTCGGCAGCGGCATCAATCATCTGCATGAGGTTCAAGCCCGGCGCGCGCGGAACCGTTGCCTGCCACGTGGCCTCGAAGGCATCGCGGCCTTGGTCGAGCGGCACGAATCCGGTGAGGTTGCCCGGTTCGCAACCCATGTGGGCCGAGCCTTGCACGTTGTTTTGGCCCCGCAGCGGGTTCACGCCGGAGCCGAGTCTTCCGAAGTTGCCGGTGAGCAACGCCAAGTTGACGAGGCACATCACGCCTTCGGTGCCCTGAACGTGCTCGGTCACGCCCAAGCCGTGAAAGCACATCGCCGGTTTCTCGGTCGCATAACTGCGCGCCGCTTGACGAATCAGATCGGCGGAAACCCCGGTGATGGCGGCCGAGCGTTCCGGTGTCCAAGCAGAAATGAACTCGTGGTACGCCTCGAAATCGCTGACCCGTTCGCGCAACGCCGTCCCGTCCGTCAACCCTTCGGTGACGATGACGTGGGCCAGGGCGTGCAGGAGTGGAACGTTGGTGCCGGGCCGCAATTGCAAGTGAACGGCGGCATAATGGGTCAGTTCCGTTTCCCGGGGGTCGATGATGAAAAGCTTAGCGCCGCGCAATACCGCTTGCTTGATCCGCGCGCCGACGATGGGGTGATTCTCGGTCGGGTTGCACCCGCAGATCAGAAACGCCGCGGCATGTTCGATGTCATCGAAGGAGTTCGTGGCGGCACCCGTGCCCAGCATTTGTTTCATGCCGGCCGCCGTCGGCGCATGACAAACGCGAGCGCAACAATCCACGTTGTTCGTGCCGAGCACCACGCGCGCAAATTTCTGGGCCAGGTAGTTTTCTTCGTTCGTCCCTCGGGCAGATCCGAGCACGCCAATGCTATCAGAGCCCGTCTCCTTCAGAATTCTACGGAAGTTCTCGGCGACGAACTCCGTCGCTTCGGACCACGAGACCGTTCGCCATTGGCTGTGCTCCCGAATCATGGGTTCGGTCACCCGGTCAGGCGAATGGGTGAAGTCAAACGCGTAACGACCCTTGACGCACAAATGTCCCTTGCTGACTGCAGCGTCGAGCACGGGTTTCACTTGGACGATGCGGTCCGACCGGGTGCCGACATTCATTTCGCAGCCCACTCCACAATAGGGACACGTCGTTCGCGTCCACTTCGTGGGAGTGCCCCGTTGGAGCAAAGATTGGTCCTCTAAGGCGCCGGTCGGACAGGTATCCACACACGCCCCGCAACTCACGCACGAGCTGGTGAGTAACGTGGGACCGTCGGGAACAATCCGCGCATTGTTCCCTGGGCCGGTGACGTGCCAAACGAATTGTCCTTGGAGCTCATCGCAAATTCGCACGCAGCGAAAACAGTCGATGCAGCGCGACAGATCGGCGGCCAGATAAGGGTGAGTGGTGTCTCGAAAATCCGACGGGATCCGCTGGTTCGCCAGTTCACGCTCCGATCTCAACGACGCCAATTTGCGTAGCCCCGGCTTGATTCCGTAAATTCGTAACCACCGATGAAATGGCTTGTCCGGCCACCTCTCAATTTCGTCGGACGGGTAATCTTTTGCCAGGAGCTCCAGCACGGTGCGCCGAGTCTCTTCGATTTCCGGAGTGTGCGTTTCGACCTGCATTCCCTCGGCTGCCGGCGTGGCGCAGGCGGGAACGAGATGCCCGAGGCCAGCAACATGCACGAGGCAGAGGCGACACACCGCCGCGGGTTCGAGGCGATCGTCGTGGCACAAGGTCGGCACTTCGACTTTCGCTCGGTGGCAGGCCGCCAGGACGCTGTCGCCCACTACCACTTCGATGGTTTGACCGTTGATGATCATTGCGGCCAGGTAGGAATTCGCCGGGATTCGCCCACCCGTGCTAAGGCGCGGTGAGGTTCGGGCTCAGATCGGCGCTGCCACCGCCAGTTGATAACTCCAGCACAGCGCGCTCTTCGGTCGCCAATGGACCGTGCTGAAATTTGAATCCGACCTTGCTGGCCACGTGCCGCATCGTCCGATTGTCCAGGAGCAAGGTCGCGACAAGGCGCTCCAACTTTTCGTCACGGCCAATTTGGACCAGCAGCTTGAGCAATTGTGTCCCGAGACCCCGGCCTTGCCAGCGGTCGCTCACGGTCAGCGCGAACTCGGCCTCATTCGTGCCGTGAAGCTTTTCTAACCGCCCAATCCCGAGGATCTCCGATTCGGCACCTTTAGGATCGCGGCGCTCGGCCACCAACACCATCGCGCAGTCATAATCGATGAAACAGATTCGGCTTAGGCGTTCATGGGCGATGCGCTGGTCCAGTTTCAAGGACGTGAAGTAGCGGAGGTACACACTCCGGTCGGACAACGTTTGGTGGAACTTAACCATCAACGGTTCATCCTCGGGGAGAATGGGACGAATCGTCACGGGGGTTCCGTCGCGGAGCTTCCAATGCGTTCGGTAGTGAGCGGGATAGGGGCGAATGGCGAGGCGCGGCAGTTGTTCTTCAGCGGTTTCGGAAGGGTGCAAGACGACGCGGGCGTCGACCGCCGTGATCCGTTCGTCCGAAACCAGCAGGGGATTGACGTCGATCTCGGCAATCCATGGCTGCTCGGCCACCAATTGACTGAAGCGCACCAGCAGTTGCTCCAGGGCTCGTAAGTCAACCGCCTTTCGCCCACGCACTCCCTGGAGCGCCGTGAAAATCTTCGTCTGTTCCATCAGACGGCGAGCGAGCGTCGCGTTGAGCGGAGGCAAACCCAGCGCTCGATCTTGGAACACTTCGACGAGCTGACCTCCTGTGCCGAAAAGCAGCACAGGACCAAACTGACGATCGATGCTGCTTCCCAAAATGAGCTCGTAGCCGTCGTGTTTGACCATGGGTTGGACGGTGACGCCGAGGAAATGCCGATGGCCGACCCGCTCGTTAACGTTCTTTTGGATTTCCTGCCACGCTTCACGGACGGCGGTTGAATTCCGCACGTCAAGATGAACTCCCCCGACGTCCGTCTTGTGCGTGAGCGTCTCGGAAAAGAGTTTGATCGCGACCGGAAAGCCGAGTTTTTCCGCGTGTTTCACTGCGTCATCTTCGGTGAAGGCCACGTGGGTCTCGACCGTGGGAATGCCGTATGCCGCGAGCAGTTGTTTTGATTCGACTTCAGTCAGCAGCGTGCGTCCGGCTTTTCGCGCCTCAACAATCAACGTCGTCGCCGTCAAGGCGTGGCTGCCGATGAAAAATGGCGCGGGCGGTTCTGGGGCAACGGAGTCGACGGGGCGATCTACCGGTGGCGCGGAGACAGGTGCAAGCGTGGGCGTCTCGTACAGGGCACGAAGGTTGTCGCTGTACCGCCACATCAAGGTGAAGGCGTGCGCCGCTCGGTCGGGATAGCTGAAGGCAGGGATGTTGGCGTGGTTGAGAACGGCTTTGCCAGCCTCCACCCACGGACCACCCATCCAACTGGCGAGCATCGGTTTGTCTTCGAGGTCCGCGAAGGGCACCAGACCCCGGGCGGTCGCCGTCGGATCGGTCATGGACTGGGGTGTGAGAATAGCGAGGACCCCATTGGTCTGCGGATCAGCCGCGGCGAGCGCAACCGCTTTGGCATAGCGCTCGGGATCGGCGTCCCCGAGGATGTCGATCGGATTCCCATGACTCCAATGCGCCGGAAGAAACTGATTCAAAGCCACCATGGTCTCTTCGGAAAGTTTGGCCAGTTGCCCACCGCGAGACACAAGGGCATCGGTCGCGAGCGCACCGGGACCGCCGGCGTTAGTGACGATGGCAAGTCGAGGACCCTGAGGACGCGGTTGCTTAGCCAGCACTTCAGCCATGTCGAAAAGTTGTTCGACGTTCTCCACCCTCAGCACGCCCACCCGACGGAATGCGGCATCGAGCACGGCGTCACTTCCGGTCAGCGCCCCAGTGTGCGAGGCCGCGGCCTGCGCAGCCGCTGGGGTGTGGCCCACTTTGAGAATGATGATGGGTTTCGAGAGCGAGACCTCGCGCGCGGCGGAAAGAAATGACCGCGCGTCACCCACCGACTCCATGTAGCAGACAATGCTATGAGTATGGGGATCGTCGCCAAAGTAGCTGATGAGGTCGCCCCAACCCACGTCAAGCATTGAACCAACGGAGACAAAAGCGCTGAACCCTACATTCTCGGGAAAACTCCAATTGAGCACCGCGGAGCACAGGGCGCCGCTTTGGCTGAGAAAGGCGACGCGGCCAGGTTTTGGTATTCCATCGGCGAACGAGGCATTGAGCCGCGACCGCGGCACCATCAGACCGAGGCAGTTGGGACCGAGCACCCGCATCCGGCCGCGCCGCGCTTCGCTGAGACATTGCTGCTCCAGCGCGGCGCCCTCCGCACCACATTCGCGGAATCCGGCCGAGATGATGACGGCTGCCCGCACGCCGAAGTTTGCGCAGTCGCGGATAATTCCCGGTACCGTTGGCGCCGGGGTCGCGATCACGGCGAGGTCCACCGGTTCTGGCACGGCTTCAAGGCGTGGGAACGCGGTTAGTCCGCCGATGGATTGATACTTCGGATTGACCGGAAAAAGTCGGCCGTCGAAAAGCTGAAGATTCTTGAAAAGCGCGTGGCCGACGCTGCCGGCTCGTTCCGTCGCGCCAATCACGGCGACGGTTCTCGGCGCGAACATCGCCTCGAGCGGTCGCAGTTTGGCGTGACTGCCGTGGGCAGCAGCCGGGTTGGGGGTCGTCATTGCTTCTGGGAACGTTGGCTTTTCTCCTGTTCCAGAATAGCCACGGTCGTCTTCAGGACCGTATCGGGGTTCAATGAAATGCTGTCGATTCCCTGCTCCACCAGGAATTGAGCGAAATCTGGATAATCGCTCGGGGCCTGGCCGCAGATGCCAATCTTGCGTTTCTTGGCTCGGCATACCGCAATCACCTGACCGATCATTTTCTTCACCGCGGCGTTTCGCTCGTCGAAGATCGGCGCAACGATTTCACTGTCACGATCGACGCCGAGGATGAGTTGAGTCAGGTCGTTCGAACCGATGCTGAAGCCGTCGAAAATGTCGGCAAATTCTTCGGCGAGGATGACGTTGCTCGGAATCTCGCACATCACGTAAATCTCCAGACCGCCGAGGCCGCGTTTGAGGCCGTGCTTCTCCATCTCGACCTGCACGCGCCGGCCCTCCTCAATCGTCCTGCAAAACGGAATCATCAACTTGAGATTGGTGAGGCCCATGTCGTCACGCACCTTTTTGACGGCGCGACATTCCAAGCCGAATCCCGCCTGATAGCGCGG
>DLVS01000561.1 GCA_003445095.1 Verrucomicrobiales bacterium | reverse complement strand
ACACTCGCCATGCTGGTTTCCGCCTTCGCGGTCACCGGAGCGATCTTTCTCATCTTGGAAATGGATCGGCCTTTTGGTGGTGTGGTCCAAGTTTCGAATGAACCATTGGCCAGAGCGTTAGACCAAATGCGCCAATGAGGCTCCAATCCATCCTCGCCAACTATGAAATCGAAGCAACTCCGGCTGGTCGCATTAGGCGGCCTACTCAACCTCGTGTCGGTCTCGGACGTATTCGCGCAGGTGCTCTTGGCGCCGGGCCGCCACCGCGCGGCTGTCCTCGCCGATCTTTGGCGAAGACGCTTCTTAGTCCTCCTGGGCTCCCTCTGGGTAGTCCTCCCGAGCAGCGCGACCGGCGCTTCCCAAAACGAAGACGAGGCCATTGCGGTCGCACTTAGCGTCATCAAGGCCGATCGGCAGGAAGTCGTTTCCAAGGCATTGCAACTGACCGACACCGAATCGCGAGCGTTTTGGCCGCTGTATCGTCAATATCGCGCCGAGATGGACCAAGTGTCCGACGGACTCCTGCGGCTGGTGAAAGAATACGCTCAGTATTATCCGAATGTCCCCGAAGATCGGGCCAGGCAAATGCTGAAGCAGATGGGCGACCTGGAGAAGAAGCTGTTGGATACGCGCACGAGTTACTTGCGGAAATTCAGCAAGATCCTTCCCCCGACCAAAAACCTTCGATTCGCCCAGGTCGAGAACCGACTTGATCTCGCCCTTCGACTTCAACTGGCGGCGAATGTCCCCCTGGTTCCCATCGAGGGTCAGATGAGGGGAACGGCCACGGGCGTGACCGCGTACACGGAAGGCGTTCCTGGAGGAGTAATTGTGGAGACCCTTAAGTTCACGGCGACCGTCGCCGCAATCGACGCGGCAAACCGCAAGGTAACGCTCGTGAGTTCAGACGGCGTGAAGAGGACTGTGAAGGTTGGACCGGAGGCCAGCAATTTCGATCAGATCCGGCTGGGCGACCAACTCAAGATCACGACGACCGTGGAAACGGTCGTTCAGATGGCTCGTCCTGGGGACGTTTCCGACGGAGGGAACTCGGTCGTGCTACTCGCCCCCAAAGGCGCCAAACCGGGCGGAGTGGCGGCGGGGACAGTGCAGGCCACGGGAACCGTCACCGCGATCGACCCGCTCAACCGCACCGCGATGATCCACTTTCCGGACGGCTCCACGCAGATCTTCCCAGTGCGCGACGACATTGACCTGACGCAGCGCAAAGTCGGCGACCGAATTGTCTTTCGGGTCGCGGAGATGATCGCGCTCAGCGTCGAAAGGCCATAGCCTAGGACTGCTGCCAGGGATTGCGGAAACGTTTGACCCCGGAGAGGCCGGCGTCGTGCTCCCAGCAGTTCCTTTTTGGCAATTGCCAACCGCCTCGCGATAGAATCGTCTCACGCCTTCGCTAATGCGGTGACTTCTTGCGTGATGAAAAAAAAACTTAGGCGCTTCTGCGGTGACGGACTCCTGGTCTGGATCGGGTCGATCGGGCTCCTCGGTTCGGGGTGTATTCACGCCCCGTTGAACGCTCCGAAAGACGCGATCACTTCGGCCCCGGGCTATTATTTCGGACAGCGTGTCCCCGAGTCGGTCAATGCGAACGACACCCTGTTCCTGGTCGCCTTTTCCGGCGGTGGTACGCGGGCGGCGGCGATGGCTTATGGCGTCTTGGAAGAACTCCACCGCACCCCGGTTCCGGGCTCCGTACCCGAGCGGAAGGTCAGCGACGACATCAATGTGATCTCGGCGGTGTCCGGGGGCAGTGTCACGGCGGCCGCCTATGCCCTCTACCAGGACAAATTGTTCGACTCCTTCGAAAAGGAGTTCCTCAAGCGCGACGTCCAAGGAAAGCTGGTCGCCAAATCTCTGGTTCCGTGGAATTGGCCTCGCTTGGCTTCTCCCTGGTTCGGACGTTCCGACCTCGCGGCGCGCTACTACGACGAGATTCTGTTCCATGGGGCGACGTTCTCCGATCTCAATCAGGGCCGGAGACCATTCGTTCTACTCAATGCCACCGAGGTGGCCACGGGCCTCCAGTTTTGGTTTACCCAAGATATCTTCGACAACTTCTGTTCCGACATTTCTTCGTACCCCATTTCCCGAGCCGTCGCGGCCTCCTCGGCCGTTCCGGTCGTCCTGTCTCCCATCACCCTCAAGAGTTACGCCGGCGAGTGCGGCTACATACCGCCCGAGTGGTTGCGCGTTGACGCGGCTACCGGCCAGGGGCTGGCTCTCCTGCAACGGGGCCGAGAGCTCGCTGAACTGCGCGATCGAACGAACCGGCCGTACTTTCACTTCGTCGACGGCGGGGTCGCCGACAACTTGGGTTTGCGTCCGCTGTTGGAGGGGCTCGCGTACTTTGCAGTTCAGCCCGCCAGCCGCCAGGGACTCGAGCTAGAGTCCCTTCGCCGTGTCGTTTTGATTTCCGTGAACGCGCGTTCCTCGCCCATCAACAATTGGGATCGCTCCGAGTCGCCTCCCGGCATGCTTACCCTCGCCGTTGCGGCCCCAAGCATCACTATGGATCGATACTCCAAAGACACGGTGGCGATGATGGGAATGCTGGTGCAAGCCATGAAAAAGCGGCTTCAGGCAAGCAACAAGGGATCGCTTCAGTTTTTTCCCATCACGCTCAGTTTCGACAATTTGCCGGACCCTGAGGAGAGACGGTACTTCCTCAACGTCCCCACTTCCTTCTTCCTTTCGAATGAAGCTGTGGACCGGCTGCGGGAAGTGGGCGGGAGACTGTTGCGCGATTCGCCTCAGTTCCAGGCGCTGCTCCGCGATTACGCCAATCCAGGGTCGGGACCTCCGGTTCTTCCAGAGCATCCCCTCGAGCCGGATTGATCCGCGTGGGGAGGGGAAAGCCGATGAGACGTTAGGGCTCGGGGAACCCGGGAAAATCTCCGTTTGAATTCGCGGCCGGAGCTCGCTCTGATTTGCGGGTGACCCTTAGCCGCTTAGTTCCGCTGTTGTTGCCAATCGGACGCAGGCCTCCACGGTTTTCCGTCAAGCCAGTACTCGTTTGCAGAATGATTGGGTTGATTCTCCTGACGCCAGCGTTCGCTCAAACTCCCCAACAAATCCATTGGGACTTTCCGGTGCCCGGTGTCCCGCTGGTAATCGGCCGCCCGCAACCTTTAACCGCCTCCGCCAACAGCGGCCTGCCGGTGACCTTCCGAGTGGAGCGTGGCCCGGCGCTGATTTCCGGAGGCACGATTACCGCGACGAATGTGGGAACGATCCGAGTGATCGCTGAACAGGCCGGCGACGCTAATTATGCACCGAGTTCCATCGCCCGAACTTGGAATGAAACGGAAATCGAAGGCGCGGTGGTGGCCTCGCTGGATCGCTCCGGCAAAGTGCGCGTGGATGGCAAGTTCCTGTATGTGGCCGGGAACGGATTGGATGTGTTCGAAATCCAAGACCCCGAACACCCTGTCTTTCGCGGGCGGATCGACTTCGGCGAAATTATTCGAGACTTGGTTCCCATTGAGCGGCACGTCCTGGTCGTTGTGAGTAACCGGCTCGGAGTCGTGGACGTGTCGCGACCCGAGCAGCCGACGTTGATTGGCTCGCTGGAGTTGGGCGCCCCCGCCGGCGCTCTGGCCGTAGAAGGGAAACTTGCCGGCGTCACTCAGGGAACCGGGTTTGCGGTCGTTGACTGGAGTCAGCCAGAAGCCCCGGTGCTGCGGGCCAACGTGAGCATCCCTGAATGGTTTACCGTAACCGATATCACTCTGCGCCATGGAATGGCCTATGTCGCGGGGCCGACATTCCCCGTCACGGTCTACGATCTGGGGCTCCCAATACCTCAGCCGCGGATCGAGGGTGCTGAAGTTTGGGGCCCCGATTGTCGCCTCGCCGCCGATGATCAATCGCTCTTTGCGGCGCGTTGGTACGACTTCGGTGTCATGAAGCTGTCCCACGAGTTGGAATCCCCCGCGACAATCGGCCTTC
>DLVS01000802.1 GCA_003445095.1 Verrucomicrobiales bacterium | reverse complement strand
AAATTATAGAATGTCTTCCTGGTTTTGGATAACCTAAATACAAACCTATTAATGGCAATGACTATATTTTAGGTAGAGTTAAAGCTTCTTATCAACAAAAAGAATGATTTGCAAACAATAAATAAGTATATAAGATAATATAACACAAAAAAAAAATAATTTAAAAAAAAAGTCTCATTACTTAGTTATTTAAACAAAATATACTAAATTTTATCATTTTTAAATGAGTTTTATCACGGCTCGCGCGGATCACGCAGGTAAAATCTTCGCCCGCGCAGACAATAGGACGGACGGGGATTGGTTGGACCACATTCTTCCCACCGGGTCGCGGCTTTTCCTCCGATTCGAGAGTGGCGTCGATCACCTCCTTCATCGCCGTCCGTGCCGCATTGACCGATGACTCTTCAATGGCCCGGCACAGGGCTTGGTAAAGCTTTAGCGGATCACGGCGGTTCGGAAGATCATGAACGCAAGCGGCCATAGCGGCGCCAAGTCCATTGGCATCGGCATGGATAATGGCGACATAGCTGTTATCGGAGGTCGCGAGCTGGGTGAGATCCAGCGGCCATCGGGCACGGCGCTCCCGACCGTTGGCGTTCCGCGGAAGGAGTTCGTGATGTTCAGGAGGAACCACCTTTTGGAGGAGGCTCGTTAATGAGGCTGCCTCGCGTTTTCGGGCGCTTTCGCTATCGACGGCATCCTTCGTCTTGGAGGTGCGCTCTTCCTCTTCCAAGGCCTGGACGAGGCGAGCCGCCGGCAATCCGGTCCGTCGGTTCCGGGCAACCCAAGGGCCGGCTCCGGGAATGTCAGCCGATGGCCGGTTGCGATTCACGTGGAGTTCACGTTCGGCAGTTTGGATGGCCGCACCGATTCCTTGGGAACCGATCTCAACAACTGTGATGGAAATCTCTAGCCCCGGCGCAAATTGGCCGGCCAGCACTGGCCAGAGACGAGCCAACCGGAGCGCATCCTGATGGTCGGAAAAGCGAATCCGGACCGCGCCAGAAGCATCCGAAATCAACTGATACGATTGGGCGAAACCAAGATGACTGATTACGTTAGACAGGAATCCGCCTTGGGTGGTTCGGTGCAAGGACTCGATAAGTTCACTCGCACCGACCATCTCCTTGAGTGGATCGCTCCGTAAGACGTAGCTCTGCAGCCCTTTTGCTGCGGCGACAAACAGCCAGCCTTCAGCTTGAGGCGCGGGTGGAGGCGTAGGATTCATCGGGGTCATTTGGGAATGTCAGTCGAAGGATTTGCCATCCAAGGATGCGCTCGGGCGCAACTTCTTCTCCGACCGCCGGGCGGTATCCAGGCGCGAAGTCCGGCGAGACGATCCAGCATTCGAAAAACGCTTCGCCATCCAGCTCGGGCAAAAGTTGGTCCGAAAGCCTCAACGTCGGGCGGTCAGTCGCCGGTTTGAGATCGTAGCCGGCAATCGCCGAGACGGCAGGGAGGGTGGAAGGGTGCCCCCATAACGAAGCGACTCGAGCGCGTTCAATCCGAGCGCGCAATTCGGCGGGACGGGCCGGATCGATGACCGCTCGCCGCCGAATGAGGGATAAGGGGAATGAATTCCCCACTAGGATTCGTTCGGGCGAATCGACGGCTCTGATACCATCGTTCATGATTGGGTTACTCCGTGAATCTCGCCTCGGGACTGAGCCGTGTGAAGCAAATTTACCAACAATCCAGCAAGCTTACCGGCTATTGAAAACGTCGCACACGTCGCACACGAAGACGCGAAAATGAGAGGTGGGATTATCGGTAGCGGGCACCTCGAAAATGCAGACACGCATTGGGACCATGAACCTGGCTGTCGTCTCTGCGCTCTCGGCGGCGCCGCGCGAAAAATATGGGCTCACAGAGACGCAGAGGAAACCCACTGATGGTTCATCGGAGGGTGACTCGCCGGAAGGTTCACTGGACGTTAGGCCGACGCACGTGGACTGGTTCAATGCCTCCTTAGCGACTTCGTACCATCGGGTGAAATGCTCAGGTGAATCGCGGTTGCGATTCGGACCTGGATGTCTCTTGCTCAATCCATGTGCGTAACGATTCCCGAAACGATGAACGCCATGGTTTATCGTGGGGTCAACGACCTGCGCCTTGAAGAGGTTCCCGTTCCGCGCATTAGCCCCTCTGAATTGCTGGTCCGCGTGGCCTTGTGCGGCGTGTGTCCGACCGACATCAAAAAGATCCAACACGGAACAATCGCCCCTCCACGAATCTTCGGTCACGAAACCTCCGGAACGATCGTCCGCATCGGCGCCAAGGTTCGCGGATTCGCGGTGGGCGACCGAGTCGCACTGCATCATCACGTCCCCTGTCTCGACTGCCACTTCTGTCGTCACCGCGCGTTCGCGCAGTGTTCAACCTATCGGCGCACCGGAGTGACTGCTGGCTTTGAGCCGGCCGGCGGTGGCTTCTCGGAATATGTCCGCGTTCTGTCGTTCTGTTTGCCTGGCGTAGTCAAAATTCCGCCGCGCAACTCGTTCGTTGAAGGTGCCTGGTTGGAACCGGTCAACACCGTGCTCAAGGGCATTCGCCAATTGAAGCTCCTGGTCGGCGACACCGTGTTGGTCATTGGCCAGGGACCGATCGGATTGCTGTTCAACCGACTCCTGAACCACGCGGGGATGCGGGTCGTCGGCTCCGATCTTTTGCCGGCCCGCCGAGAACTTGGACTTCGATTCGGGGCCACGAAAACGGTGGACGCGACTGGCCCATCGTGGGTTGACGACCTTCGTCGGCTAACTCGTGGTCGCGGAGTTGACGCCGTCGTGATTACGGTCCCCAGCGATGGAGCAGTCACTCAAGGACAGCAAG
Organism: Verrucomicrobiales bacterium; assembly: GCA_003445095.1. Lineage (GTDB taxonomy): Bacteria > Verrucomicrobiota > Verrucomicrobiia > Limisphaerales > UBA9464 > UBA9464. Next base: position 2,610 of record DLVS01000802.1, on the reverse strand, counting down.
CGGTGCGAGGTGGCGGCTCCGTGTTGTTGTTTGCCCACACGCAGTTCGGTCACGAGTCACGACTCGATCTCGCTCGAGTGTGCGTCGAGGAGAAGGCACTGCTGGGAAGTTATTCGTCGGACTTCACCCTCCAACGTGAGGTCGCGCGGTTGGTCTTTAGTCGTCAGCTCGACGTGCGCCCGCTCGTCACCCACACGTTCCCCCTCGAATCCGCACCGGAGGCGATCGCGCTCGTGGCACGGGCTGAACCCAACGCTCTAAAAGTCATGGTCGAACCGGGGTAACCGGCCTTTGAGTCCGAGCCCTTCTAATTCGCGTCCCTTCACATTCGTCTTCGCTTACGACTGCATTGTTCCCGGACCACTTGAAGAGTCGGGCTCTCGGGCTGCCTGCCACTTCGAAGGCGGTTTCCACCGCCGGTGAACCCAAAACCAATTGGCGGGGTCCTTCCTCACGGCCGCTTCTAATGCCGAATTGATGTCGCGAGTAATGTCTTCGATCTCCCGCGTGGTCCCGTCGTCGTTCCGCGTCGGAATGACATCGCCGACTTCCAGGCGCCAGCGAGCCAGTCCGACGCGATAGCAGATCGCCGAGCCGAGAACCGCATCGTAACGCAAAGCCAACACGGCGCAGGCAGTGCTGCAGGAACAGGGTTGACCCAAGAACGGTAACCAGGCCCCACGGTCGCCGGCGTGTTGATCGGACAGCAACGCGAGCAGCACGCGCCCTCGCCCCATCGCCTGGCGAAGCTGCTCGCCCTCGGTTCGTCGCTCAAAAAACAGGGTTCCGCTCTGTTCCCGCAGTTTCTGGAAAACCCGGTCCAAGCCAGGTTGCCGCAGAGCCCGATAGGTCGTCGCCGCCGTCCAGCCGGGCGCTTCATCGCGAATGCGCGCAAACAATTCAAAGTTTCCAAAATGGCCGATGGCGCCAATGGCCGAGCGGCCATCTCGCGGTAACTTCTCGCGAAAGCCGCTCCACTCAACCCGTTCTCGCAACGCTTCGGGGGACATGGCGGCGGTCTTCAGAGCGCACAGGTAGTTCTCGCCTAAACGCCGGAAGTTTTCGCGCGCGATCGCGGTTCGCTCGGCGACGCTCTTTTCGGAGCCAAAGACTCGTTCCAAGTTGCCCAACGCCACTCGCCGGTGGCGGCGGTCCAGATGCCAAGCCACACCTCCTCCCCAACGGCCGATTCGGGCAACGACTTCCAGTGGCAGCGCTTGAACCAAGCCCAAAAAGGCGCGCGCGGTATGGAACAAGAGCCAGTTCACTTGAAGCAAATGCGCCGCACCGCATCGTCAAAACCTTCGGCGCCGGTAATGATCTTGATTTCGACTCGCATGAAATAAATCGGCAGATCCCGTCGATCGATCTTGGGAAAACGGACCGCGTCTTTCTGGGTGGTGAGCAACATCTCCGCGCCACGTTTCTTGCCTCGGTTGATCGCGTCGAGCACTTCCTGCTGGCTGAACCGATGATGGTCCGCAAAGCGACGAGCTAGCACGATCCGAGCGCCCAGTTCGGTGAGCTTGGCCTCAAAGCTTTCCGGCTGAGCGATTCCGCTGAGGCTGGCTACTTGACGATCACGCATCAACTCGAGGCCGTGCTGCTCCCCTGTGAACACGTCTTCGAAATACAACGGATGATGCAGACACTCGACCAACTCGGCGCGGTCGTTGAATCGGCGCACGCGGGCGCGTAGCTCGTTGATCCGAGCGTCGGCGGCAGGTGAATCGCGGTTTACTTTGGTTAAGAAAATCACACTGGCTCGCGCCAAATGGGAAGGTGGTTCCCGCAACGTCCCGCGCGGGAGCAAATGCTCGTTGCCGAACGGCTGTTGCGCATCGACCAGGACGACGTCCGTACGGCGTCCCGCCAGCCTCCAGTATTGGAATCCGTCATCGAGCAACAGGGTGTCGCAGCCAAATCGTTCGACGGCGTAGCGACCGGCCTTGACCCGATCCTTATCCACCAGCACGACCACGTCCTTTAGATTGCTCGCGAGCATGTAGGGCTCGTCACCTGCCGACTCGGAATCCAGCAGGAGCGAATGCCCATCACTGACCACTCGCGGCGGTGTGGTGTCCTCGCGCAACAGTAACTTATCGAGAAGCCGTTCGGACAAGGGCTTGGGTTTGGAACGATAGCCGCGGGATAGAATGGCGACTTTGCGCCCTGCGTCTTGCAAGGCCCGAGCAAACTTTTCGACCACCGGGGTCTTGCCCGTTCCGCCGACGGTGAGGTTGCCCACTGCGATGACCTGCACGCCTAGGGTGGCATCCCGGAGAATCCGGAGATCATACAACACGCGACGCAATTTCACCGCCCCAGCAAATCCCTTGGAAGAACACAGCAACACGAAGCGGACGAGGGCGGCCTTCTTGCCGGGACGCTGCTGAAAAATCACGTCCAGGAACCAAGTCTCTGCCTCTTCAATGAATTTCTGCCAGCGCTCGCGCAAGGTCCGAAGAATGCCAAGGCGTGAGCTTCGAACAAAGACGGAATCGAATCCGCGGTTCGGGCGCGCGCCGGAGTTGGTGGCGGCTGCTCCATGAACCGGCGTAGCCGCGGAGGGAACGACGCGCACTTGCCTCTCGCGCCACGATCTCCGTG
>DLVS01000417.1 GCA_003445095.1 Verrucomicrobiales bacterium | reverse complement strand
CGGCGCCGTGGTCCCGCGACGTGGGGAAGAACTTCCTTCTGAATGGCGGCCCAAATGTCGGACATGAACGGCAGCATGGTCCAATTGACGAACGCCACCAACGAAGCGGATGCGACTTGGTGGGAGAATTTCTCGCGGCCGTAGCGAGCGATGATGTTTTCCCACGAGATATGCTTCAGCATGTAGTGCTTGCCGACCATTAGCTTGCCATCTTCGAATTCTAGAGCATCCGTCAATCCCGCCTCGGAGATAGAATTGACGTCCGCCCGCTGGGCGAAGCTCTCGAACACGGGATGCAACGCGGGCCATCCCAAGGAACCAACATAAGTCACGTTGAGTCCGAAACTCGCCAAGGCATTTCCCATGATCGGCCCGTTGCCCCCCAGCTTGGTCATCACGTTCACCAATTCGAGGTTAGCGCTTTGCCCCGCTGCCGCAGCCAAGCGCTGGGCGAAGGCGGCGATCGTCGGCACGCGATCGTAGCGAGTCGCGTCGTGCCGCTTGTCTACGACGTGGAGAATCTCATCCACAAATCCGTCAAGTCCGACGAAGGCGCTGAGGGTGGAGATCTTCGGTGCTCGGGAGGCCAGTTCGCCCGCGACGCGACTACGAAACTCTGGAGAGTTAATCATGCGAAAAGTAATGGGTTGTCAGTCGAGGCGAACCCCGAGCAAATCCAAGATTCGATTCAGTTCGGCATCGGAAAAATAACGAATGTCCAAAGACCCTTTGCCAGCTCGGTACCGCAAAACCACCTTGGTCCCTAAACGTTCGCGCAGTTTTCCTTCGAGATCGGCGACGTGCGGATCCCGTGTCTCCGCGACCGTCGGCGAACGTCGGGCAGGAGTTTGCAAACGTGCCACGAATTCCTCGGTTTGTCGGACGGTCAGCGTCTCGGCCAAAACCCGGTTCGCGACTGTTTGCTGGTGCGCTACATCGTCCAAGCCGAGAATCACTTTGGCGTGTCCGACCGAAAGACGGCCCTCCCGCAACGATTGCAATACCGGAGGCGGCAGACGCAGCAGTCTCATGGCATTGGCCACCGCCGCCCGCGACTTACCGACCTTTTTGGCAATGTCGTCCTGCGTGAGTTGAAAGCGATTCGAGAGCTCCTGGTAACCTTGAGCCTCTTCGACCGGATTCAGATTCTCCCGCTGGAGGTTCTCAATCAGCGCCAGCTCGAGCACCTCAGCGTCGGTGGCGGAGCGCTCCAGGACGGGAACTTCTGTAAGGCCCACCAATTGCGCCGCGCGCCATCGTCGCTCTCCGGCGATCAGCTCAAATGCACCCCCTACCCCGCGGACAAGCAGCGGCTGAACAATGCCTTGTTCGCGAATGGAGTCCGCCAATTCTTGGAGTGCCTCCGGGGTGAAGTCCTTGCGAGGTTGCAATGGGCTGGGTCGGATCAGGCCGATAGCGATTCGACGAACCGAAGCTTCCGGCGAAGGCGCGGCGGCATCCGTCGGGATCGGAGCAGCCGGACCGCCGCCCGAAAGCAGCGCGCCCAAACCTCGTCCGAGACCCGATTTTGACATGAATGCGAGAATAGGAACCGGCCAGCCGCGAAGGCAAAAGGGATTTTGCCGACAGGTTTGGCCGCTGCCGTGCAGACCTTTCGCCGGCTACTTACCCATCAGATGTTCCAAGACCAGCTGATCGAGATCCTGGTAGTTACGATCAGCGATCAAAGCCTGGGCCGATTTCTCGGGGAAGCTGCGCGCTTTTTCAACGAGCCTCAGAAAAGTTCGACGCGAGTTATCCAGATGCTTGAGCAAATGCTCCGGGCGAGTAGTGCGGAACGGATGCACGTCAAAACCCACGAACTCACCACGACGACCATAGCCGTTGCGTTCAAGCGCCCGAACCTGATTGAACGCGACACGCAAATTGGCGGATCCGAACGGCTTGTCCTGATCAAACTTGAGCCCGTTCTGATCGTTCAGGTGGAGCGACCACAGTTTGTCGAAAGCCATCGCGAAATCGATTTCGTCGGCCGGGTCCAGACCCGCGAGGATCGCGTGCGCCGACTCAATTAAAGTGCCCACCCGTTTGGGATCATGGGTTAATTGTGCCAGCGCCAACGCATGCCCGATGGTCGGAATGTAGGCTACGTCCATCGGTTCATTCGGTTTAGGCTCGATTGCGAGGCGGATGTTCGGATCGTGGGCCAGCATCGCGTCGCAGGCTTCCACCAGGTAATCGACACATCGGCGCGCGTTTTTGGACTCACGGATGTAACTCCCTTCGCGCGCTAACCACAGCACCAGGAGGTCAGTGTCCAATTCATTCGCGATGTCGATGGCCTGCTTCGAACGGTCGATGGCGTAGCGGCGCAGTTTCTTGTCGTTGTTGGTGTACGCTCCATCAATCGTTTGCGGCGCGAACCACAACCGGGGCGCGACCATCTCGGCCGCAATGCCTTCACTCTTCAGTCGCTTTCGCAGCGACTTGGCCTCCTTCAGCACTTCGGTCGCTGACTTGTTTTCCAAATCTGGAACGGCGTCGTCGTCATGAAACATCATCGCGTCGAAGCCGAGTTTTTTTAGCGCGGCGAGCTTCCAATCGAACGATTCGGCGGCACGCGTCTCGGGGCCGTAAGGATCTCGGCCTTCACTGAAATTCCAGGGACCCGTGCAAAAGCGATACTCAATGGGCTTGGCCATACGAAAAAGTGATGGCGACGCTACGCGGTTTCGAGTCCCAAGGGGGAGAGAAAAGAACTGGGAAACTGGGAACGCTTCGACTCTTCGACTCCAATGGGAGCCCCGCCAGCCCCGCCAGCGAGCATTAGAGTCTGTGTTTGGCCCGTCCAGACTGTGGCCACACCATTCGATCATTGCTGCACAAAATAGCTCAGGCTCTCAAGCTCGATGGCCAGGTTTACGTTCTTCACCATCACATTGTCAGGAACCGACAACATCGCGGGCGAAAAATTAAGGATCCCGGAGATGCCTTGGTCGACTAGTTGGTTGGCAACGACCTGCGCGGCGGAAGCAGGCACGGTCAGAATAGCCATCCGAACTCGGCGATCGTGAACCACCCGACCCAGACGTTCGAGCGCATACACGGGAGTTTTCAGGGGGCGGTCCCGAGGTCGATCAGGGTCGATATCGAAGGCGGCAATGATCTCGAACCCTTCTTGTTCGAATCCGCGGTAACTTAAAAGCGCGGTTCCTAGGTGTCCGACTCCAACCAGCACCACCGGCTGTAGTTGATTCGTTCCCAGCAAGTCCGCGATCATTTTGGACAACTGTTGGACGTCATAACCGAGTCCGCGCGTGCCGAACTGTCCGAAATAGGTCAGATCCTTACGCAGCTGAGTCGATTTCACTCCGGCGGCGCTAGCGAGGGCCTCGCTGCTAACGGTTTGAATCTGATTCTGCCGTAGTCGCTGAAGACAACGCAGGTACACCGACATGCGATAAATCGTCTTTGGTGGAATCACGGGTCGAGCGACTTTCTTCAAGGCGCGGGAACCTACGGAGTCGCAGCCCGAAGATGCAAGTCGGCGAGGGGCGACCGGGGCGACTGACCTGATCATCGAGCTTACTTTCCGCGGTGTTCCTCCGGCCCGAACCATCACCAATCCCACCCGCTCCGACGGAGCCGCGGCGGAGATTTCGCTGACCTCCGTCCGCGCTGCGGGGCGTCAGTCGTGGCACAACATCGCTTGAGAGTCGTCACGCCGCGGCGCAGGATGCATTCGTCACGGTGGCGTTTTCTCGCAGATTTTGCCCGAACCTTCGGCACCTGGCTTGCGAGCCAGCATTTCCATGAACTTAGATAAATTTACCATCAAAGCCCAAGAGGCGTTGTCCGCGGCGCAGCAAATCGCGCAAGAATTCAGCCACCAGCAACTGGACGGAGAACACTTGGCCCTGGCGTTGATCCGGCAGGATGAAAGCCTGATCCCTCAATTGCTACAGAAGCTCGGCGCGACGCTGCCTCGTTTGACCGGAGACTTGGAAACCGAGCTAGGCCGCCGGGCAAAGATCAGTGGCGCGTCTCAAGTTTATCCGAGTCAGGATTTCCAAAATGTCCTGACCGCCGCGACCAAAGAGGCCGCGAAGCTCAAGGACGACTTCACTTCCACCGAACACCTGTTGCTGGGTTTGCTTGATAAAGGTGGGAGTTCGCTAAAGAAGATTTTCTCGGCCAATGGCGTGTCCCGCGACGGCGTGATGAAGGCCCTGGTGGAAGTTCGGGGAAATCAACGAGTGACGGATCAGAACCCCGAAGAGAAATTTCAGGCGCTCGAAAAATACGGCCGCGATCTCACTGCGTTAGCGCGACAAGGCAAAGTCGATCCCGTGATTGGGCGCGACGATGAAATTCGGCGAGTAATGCAAGTGCTGACGCGTCGAACGAAGAATAATCCGGTACTCATTGGCGAGCCAGGAGTCGGCAAGACCGCGCTCGTCGAGGGTCTCGCCAGACGGATTGTGGATGGCGACGTTCCGGAATCGCTGAGGAACAAGAAGGTCATCGCGATGGACATCGGGGCGATGATCGCCGGCGCAAAATTCCGCGGGGAATTCGAGGAACGTCTGAAGGCCTTTCTCAAGGAAGTCACCTCCAGCGAGGGCAAGATCATTCTGTTCATTGACGAGCTGCATACGATCGTGGGCGCCGGCAAAGCCGAAGGCGCGGGCGACGCGGCCAATATGCTCAAGCCGCAACTGGCCCGCGGCGAATTGCGGGCCATCGGCGCGACCACCCTCGACGAGTATCGCAAACACATCGAAAAAGATCCGGCGCTCGAACGCCGGTTCCAGCCGGTCTACGTTGGCGAACCCAGTGTGGAAAACACGATCGCCATCCTCCGCGGACTGAAGGAGCGGTATGAAACGCATCACGGAGTCAGGATTCAGGACAGCGCCCTCGTCGCGGCGGCCACGTTGTCGCATCGGTATATTTCCGATCGCTTTCTACCCGACAAGGCAGTGGACCTGGTGGACGAATCCGCCTCGCGGCTGCGGATGGAACTCGATTCCAAACCAACCCCGATTGACCAGCTTGACCGGCAGATCATGCAGTTCGAAATCGAGCGCACCGCCCTCGCGAAGGAGAAGGACTCCGCGGCTCGGGAGCGATTGAAACGGCTCGAATCCGAATTGGCCAATCTCAAGGAGAAGCAAAGCAAGCTCAACGCGCAGTGGCAGAATGAGAAGAAAGCGCTGGAAGGCGTCAGTAAGGTCAATGCGCAGATTGAGGAGGCACGGACCCAACTCGAGTTGGCGAAGCGGGCGCATGATCTCGGGAAGGCCGCGGAGATCGAACACGGCCGTATTCCCGAGCTGCAACGCCAACTAACAGCAGCTGAGAAAGCGCTGAAAGAGATTCCGGGAAGTGAGCGCTTGTTGTCTCAAGAAGTGACGGAAGACGACATCGCACGAGTGGTGGCTTCGTGGACTGGCATTCCGGTAACCAAGCTCCTTGAAGGCGAGCGAGAGAAATTGGTGAAGATGGAAGAGCGGCTTGGGGAACGAGTGGTGGGCCAGAAGCAAGCCGTGCACACCGTTGCCAATGCCGTTCGTCGCGCGCGTTCGGGGCTCGGAGATCCGAATCGCCCCATCGGCTCCTTCATGTTTCTCGGCCCCACCGGCGTCGGCAAAACTGAATTGGCGCGGGCGTTAGCGGAATTCCTCTTCGACGACGACCACGCGATGGTCCGGATCGACATGTCGGAATACATGGAGAAGCACACGGTCTCGCGTTTGGTGGGTGCGCCCCCCGGATACGTGGGGTACGACGAAGGCGGCCAGCTCAGCGAAGCAGTCCGGCGGCGGCCCTACTCCGTCGTCCTGTTTGACGAGATTGAGAAAGCACATCCCGACGTCTTCAACGTGCTGCTGCAAGTGCTGGACGATGGTCGGTTGACTGACGGTCAAGGCCGCACGGTGGATTTCAAGAACACCATTGTGATTCTGACGTCCAACATCGGCTCACCGATCATTCAGGAATATTTTATGGAGGGCCGGACCACGATCGGCGCGCGAACTTCCATGGAGGACAAGGTGAAGACCGAGTTACGAAAGCATTTCCGACCGGAATTTCTCAATCGGCTCGACGATGTCGTGATCTTCCAAAGCCTCGACGAAGCGGAACTGGCGCAAATTGTGGAGATTCAACTGCGCGGAGTGTTGAAGCGATTGGCGCAACAGCAGCTCACACTCGAGGTGGATAAGGCGGCCAAGCGGTTGATCGCGAAGGAAGGGTATGATCCACAGTTTGGCGCCCGGCCGCTCAAACGCGCGATTCAGGAGAAGTTGTTGGACCCCTTGGCTACGCGGATCCTGGCGGGAGAATTTGGTCCTGGCTCAAAGATTCAAGCGACCGTGGGATCCAACGACGAACTCGAGTTTCGTCCAGGCTGACCTTCAAGTCGACAATGGCCTCCCCAGTCCTGGTAAGGACGAGTTCCGCCTCGTCCCTATCTCGACCGGTCGCGCGACTGGCATGTCGATCTGGGAGAACAAGGGTAACCCCACTAGCCGAAATGTCTCCTTGATTCCCCGCCGTGCCTCCACCAGCGCAGCGGATTAGATGGGGCCGCGGTGGAACGCGGCCTTACCATGTCCGGGTGGTAGGGGCGAGTTTCACCCCGTCCCCATCTAAACCCGTTGGGGCTCGTGACGTCGCTGAGGGGAAGGCCAGGGAGATGCTGCGCGCCGAGAGTGGTGCGTTCCTCTGGCAAAGTTCTCAGGATTCCTGTTGGCGGCGTCTCGATTTCACCCTTTCGTTGGCGAGGTGTTGTCCACCCTTGTCGAGGAATTCCTGGTCCATTTGCGTCATGAGCGCGGGCACGCCGCCCACACGCAACGGACCTACGAGCACGCCCTCGGCCAATTAACCCACTGGCTCGACCAGCTTGGCCGCCCAACTTGGCACGAAGTCCGTTCGGCTGACCTCCTCGCTTTCCTCGACGCCCAACGGCAACGCCCGCATCTCGACTCCCCGGATTCACCGAAACAGCTCAGTTCGGCGACCCTCTACCTTCAGGTCGCCGCCATTCGAGGATTCTTCAAGTTCGCCACGAACGAGGGCTTCCTGACCGTCAACCCGGCCGAGAATCTTTCGCTGCCCCGCCGGTGGAAGATTCTGCCCAAGTCGCTTTCGGCGGACCAAATCGATCGTCTCCTTGCGCCTCCGGCGGTAGGTGCCACAGCGCGGGACTTGTGCGATCACGCGGTCTTAGAATTGGCTTACTCCAGTGGTCTTCGCCTCGCCGAGTTGCGATCCCTGCGTTTGGAACAGCTCCATATTGATGCGGGATTCGTCAGCGTGATTGGCAAGGGAAACAAAGAGCGGGTGGTACCCGTGGGCCGAACGGCAGTCGCGGCGCTACGCCGATATCTGGAAACCGCGCGACCGCAACTCGTCCGACCCCGTTCGCCCGGTCATGTTTTTCTTACCCAACGCGGCACGGCCTTCGCTCAGGTGACGATGTGGTTGCGCATCAAACAATGGGCCCGCCGCGCAGGAATTCTCGAACCGGTGACTCCACATATGTTGCGGCACAGCTTCGCAACTCACCTGCTGGAACATGGCGCCGACTTGCGCGTGATTCAGGAATTGCTCGGACATTCCAGCATCAGCACGACCGAGATTTACACGCACCTCGCGGGAGCCCGTTTGCGCGAAGTGCATGAACAGTTCCATCCCCGCGCGCGGTGAGAATTGAATGGGGCCGCGGTGGAACGCAGTCCTACCGTGTTGGTATTGGCGAGTTTCACCTCGCCCCCATCTAATCCGCCCTGCGGGTGAAGTCGCCCGCGGGATAACTTGGGAAGCCCCACGCGCCAGACCCTGCCCACGTTCCCCGCCTCAATATCACCATTGCTGCGGATCTAGATGGGAACGCGCCGCAGCGACGTCCCCACCTCGCCCATTGCGCTGCTTGCCTCGCTGGCCACCGATCACCTAGGTTCCCGCAACTTTGCGCATGAAAGTGTACATTGACGGACAGTTTTTCGACGAAGCCGATGCCAAGGTGAGCGTGTTCGATCACGGTCTCCTGTACGGCGACGGCGTATTCGAAGGCATCCGGATGTATCACAACCGCGTTTTCAAACTGCGCGAGCACATTGAACGGCTGTTCTGGTCTGCCAAAGCGCTTCTCCTCGAGATTCCGATGTCACCCGCGGATCTGATCGCCGCCACCCTCGAAACGTGCCGCCAAAACAATCTCCGCGAAGGGTACATCCGGTTGGTCGTAACGCGGGGCAAAGGCACGCTTGGGCTTGATCCTCGGCGTTGTCCCAAAGCTTCGGTCATCATCATCGCCAGCACGATTCAGTTGTATCCCGACAAGTATTACCAGGAGGGCCTCACCATTGTGACCGTCCCAACGACGCGCATGTTGGTGAATTCGGTGAACCCCGCCATCAAATCGCTCAACTACTTGAACAACGTGCTCGCGCGGATCGAAGCGAACAACGCCGGTGTCGAAGAAGCGATCATGCTGAACACGGAAGGCTTCGTTGCGGAATGTACCGGCGACAACGTGTTCATCGTCCAAAAGGGTCGCCTGTATACTCCGCCGCTGAGCGCCGGCGCGTTGTACGGGATCACCCGAAATACGGTACTCGACTGCGCCCGCGAGCTGGGGATCACGTCGTCGGAACCCAATTTGACGCGGTACGACTTGTTCATCGCGGACGAAATGTTCCTCACGGGCACCGCGGCTGAAATCGTCCCGGTGGTCAAAGTGGATGGGCGCGTGATCGGCACCGGCCGGCCTGGTCCCGTCACAGCCAAATTGGTGGCCGCGTTCCACGAGAAGACTAAAACCGACGGCGAGATGATTTTCAGCGATTAGTCGGGCGAAGGGCGATGCGGAGTGAGTGGAACCGTTCGAAAGGAATTAACACGTTATCCGGGAAACCGTCTCTCGCGGTGACCCTACGCCAATCTGAATCACTTCGTTGGCAACTCCGGGCCGGGCCGCCGAAAAGCCGAGGAATGGCGGGGCAGTTTCGACGCTCACCGTTTCGGCTCGCCCAAGCCAAACGTCCCAGCCCAGGAAGTAGTCCGATTCCGGAGATACTAGACATCGTCACGCACAGGAGTCCGTGGCCATGCTCACGAGGCAACCGATGAACCTAGCCCGACGTTTCTTTCAACGGATTGCCTTAGCGTTTGAAGCACCGGCGCCGGATTGGATTGCCAAACGCTCCGGATATCTCTGGCTGGTGGTGGGGACGACGTGCATAGGGGCGTTCATCGGGCAGCTTGATGCCAGCATTGTGCAACTGGCACTGCCGGTGTTGGAACGTGAGTTCGATTGCGGGCTGAGTTCGGTCAGTTGGGTCGCCATCGGGTATCTCTTGGCTTTCGCGGCGGCGCTCGCACCCTTCGCCCGGCTCTCGCAGACGACTGGACGGAAGCGACTCTATATCGTGGGATTTCTGCTGTTCAGTCTGGCGTCGGCGCTGTGCGGAATGGCGGAGTCGCTCTCCTCGCTGGTCGCCTTCCGAATCCTGCAGGGGATTGGCGGCTCTCTCTTGGGGGCCAATAGCGTGACCATCCTCGTGGGCGCTGCCGGTCCCGGACGACGAGGCCGCGCAATGGGTGTATTTGCCGCCGCCCAAGCCATCGGGGTGGCCGCGGGGCCGGCGGTCGGGGGATGGTTGGTCAGTGCGCTCGGCTGGCGTTCGGTCTTCTGGG
>DLVS01000416.1 GCA_003445095.1 Verrucomicrobiales bacterium | reverse complement strand
CCCTACAACTTCAATGGACTCGTCCGCCACTACTTTCTGCGTCGGGGCGCCAACATCGCCGACATCCAGGTAAACTTGGTGGGCAAACACGAACGCAAGGCGCAAAGCCACGACGTCGCCAAGCGGGTTCGACCGAAAGTAACGGCGATCGCGGAACGTTATGAGGCCCGTGTTGCCATCGCCGAGGTGCCTCCTGGACCGCCCGTGCTTCAAACTCTGGTCGCGGAGGTTTATGGACCTACAGAAGCAGATCGCCTGAAGCTGGCGGAAGCAGTGAAGAAGATTTTCAAGTCCACGCCGGGCGTCGTCGATGTGGACTGGTACATCGAGGCTGATCAGCGAAAGGCCCGATTTGTCATCGATAAGGAAAAGGCGGCTTTGCACGGCGTCAGCGCCGCCACGATCTCCCAGACGCTCAAGGTGGCCGTCGATGGTGAGAGCGTCGATCTGCTGCATCAACCTGAGGAGAAAGAGGACGTGAACATCTTGCTCGAGCTGCCGCGATCCGCCAAGACGACTCCGGAGGAACTCCTGACGATCCGCGTGCGCTCGGGCGACGCCAACGCCTTGCCCGAGCCGGGGGCTTCCGAATCACCTCTGATTCCGCTGCGCGAGTTGGTGACGATCGAGCATACCACCGTCGAAAAGAGCCGCTATCACAAGAACCTGGTGCCGGTGGTCTACGTGATCGGAGATGTCGCCGGGGTCGTCGAAAGCCCCGTTTACGCGATCTTTCAGATGAACCGCCAACTCCGGAAACTCGATCCTCGAGACTTCGGTGGAAGCGGCACCGAGTTGAAGATCCTCAATGCCACCATGCCCTTCAGCGATGCTGAGCCGGCCGTGAAATGGGACGGTGAGTGGCAGATCACCCTCGAAGTCTTTCGCGATTTAGGCGCGGCTTTCGCGGCCTGTCTGATCCTCATCTACGTATTGATGGTCGGTTGGTTTCGCAGCTTCCTGACTCCGCTTGTCGTGATGATTGCGATTCCGTTCTCGCTGGTGGGAATCCTGCCGGCGCACGGCTTGTTGCACGCGTTTTTCAGCGCCACCAGCATGATCGGCTTCATGGCCGGCGCTGGTATTGTGGTGCGAAATTCGATTATCCTCGTCGATTTCATCGAGCTCCGCCTTCGGGAGGGCCTGCCCCTGAGCGAAGCCGTCATCGATGCCGGAGCCGTCCGTTTCCGCCCGATGCTCCTGACCGCGCTGGCCGTGGTCGTTGGAGCGGCGGTGATTTTGGCTGACCCGATTTTCCAAGGACTCGCGATTGCGCTTATGGCGGGTGAGATCGCCAGCCTGCTCATCAGCCGCATGGCGGTACCCGTACTCTATTTTATGGCCAACCGCCGGGCTCGCCTGCGATACCGATCCCTGACCAATTCTTGAGGCGAATAAAGGGCATCGAGGGGAAGGTGGAGCACCGCGCCGTTGCCATTGTCGAAGCCGGGAAGACATTGTTCCCACCGACCATTCTCCTTTCCAGACAGCTGTCACAACCTTAGAAAGGCCACAGGATGAAGCGGGTCCTGAGTGCGGTAATGTTCGCCCTCAGCGGTTTTCTGGCCGCCGCTGAAGAAGTGCCCAATTGGGTCCTTCACGGCATTCTGGGGGTGGAGACTTCCTCATTTTATAAACCGGACGGAAGCGTCCACTACACGAACCGCAAGCGTGGCCGGCATGGCGAACTTGGCCCCTGGCAGATGACTCGAGCGGCCTTTCTGAAGGTCCATCAAAAAGGGGATCGCTTCGATCGACTCGCCCAAGACACTGCTTACGCACAGACTCTGGCTGCCCGATACCTGCTCTGGGTCAACGCCCAAGTTGGTGGGAATTGGGATCGCACCGTGCGCGCATACAACGTCGGCGTGAAGGGATCGCAACGCTCTGACCGAGGTAGCGATTACCTCGACGATGTCCGCGCTTGGGCCCGACGTGTCGGTGCCCTTCCTGTTCAAAAATGACCGTCCCGTTCCGCTTTCGCATTAAGCACCGCCGGAGCCCAACATTTCTCAACGCTGGAACTAAGCGTTTTCATCTCCCGCTGGCTATTGAACCATCCCCGATCCCGTTAACGTTTTTGGGTCAGGCCGCTAATTTCGGGAGAACAGGGTGACGGTCGTGAAGTTGTTCGAGGAGAGCCTTTCCCACGGCATCGCTTGCATCAGGCTCGAAACCGCTGTCGTGGATCAATTCTTGAAGCGAGATCGGATTCTCTACCGTCACCTGCGCAGGCAGATTGGCAGCGAATGAGAGTGCTTCTGCGCTTCCTTCAAACATGGCGCACCGACGACGGACCGTCTCGGGCAGTGTCAGGAATAGATAATAATGCAGCCAGGTGCCCCGACGAGTGAGCACGAAGGAGCACTCGCGCAACTTGGGATCACTGGGATCGCAGCCGTCCTGCACGAGAAGGAAAGGGCCTCGGCCTACTGAGGTCTTCAGGAGTCGGCTGAGATCGAGCAACTGAAAGTCCCGATAGCTGTTGGTAATGGTTCGGGAAGCGGTCATTGGGCCGTCAGCGAGTTGACTCGCTTATGAATTCGCGGAGACGGGAGGCGGGCATGGCCCCTGAGGTCCGTGCTGCCTCGCCGCCGCGATCGAACACAACAAACGTGGGAATCGACTGAATGCGGAATTGGGAGGCGATTTCAGGTAGGACCTCGGTGTTGACCTTGGCAATGATTGCTTCACCAGCGCTGAGCTCGGCGAGTTTTTCAATTTCGGGAGCTACCATTCGGCACGGGCCGCACCACGGCGCCCAGAAATCCACAAACACCGGTACCGCGGAGCACCGAATCAAAGCGACGAATACTTCTGCGGCATCGATCTCGACGACCCTGGCTGGCAGCGGCAACTCCGCCTTGCATTGCCCACAGCGGGCCCGATTCGCGAGTTTGTTGTAGGCAAGGCGATTGTTCTGCCCGCAGGAGGGGCAGATCATAATCAGCCCGCGGAAGTCGGCGGTGAGGTGCGGCATGGCAGCTCAGGCCTTCTTCTCCGGCGGCGCGCAACAGTTGCCCTCAGTTAACCGGAGTCGCTTTAAAATCATCTCCGCCGGGCAGAAACCCGTGAACGCGGACTGAATCAGGTTCAGTCCGACAAAACAGGCTAAGAGCAGCCACCACGGACTGACGAAATGAGCGAGCGCGACGCTGGTCAGCACCAGGGTTCCGGCCAGCACTCGGATGGCATTTTCTGTGGTCATAAACGTAGAGGTCTTGTGTGGATGGACTATTCAAGGTCCGGCCGCTTGGGGAAGCGGCAAGACGTTCTCATAGCCCTCGTTGTCCTTCGGTACATGTATGACTAAATGCGCATATGGTCTGTTGCAAACATATTTTCCAATTTCCTCTCGATCCAGGAGCTCGATCCGGGACGGGTTTTGCCCCTCTGGCTCAACCATGAGCGGCGGCCCGAGCCTCGCGATCGGCAGTCAAGATTTGAGCTAGGGAGGGGTGCTCCACCACCTGATGGGAATGGATGACGCGCGCCACCGTCTCCGAGATGCCGGGGAATGACAGGGTTCCGTCGAGGAAACGCTCGACCGCGACCTCGTTGGCAGCGTTAAAGACCGCCGGCAAGGTTCCTCCCACTTCACCCGCCCGGCGAGCCAAGCTCAGCGCTGGAAATCGTTCCAGGTCCGGCGCCTCAAAGGTAAGCGTTCCCAGCTTCGCAAAATCCGTTTGTACCCGCGCGCTGGGTTGGCGTTGCGGATAGCACAAGGCGTACTGAATCGGCAGACACATGTCAGGCGTGGACAACTGCGCGAGAATGCTGCCGTCGACGAACTCCACCATCGAATGCACGATGCTCTGCGGATGGACCACCACCTCCACTCGAGGCATCTCGATGTCGAACAGCCAGCGTGCTTCGATCATCTCGAGTCCCTTGTTGAACAACGTGGCCGAGTCGATCGTGATCTTCCGGCCCATGACCCAGGAAGGGTGCTTCAACGCCTGCGAAACCGTGAGGCCTGCGAAGGCTTCCTTAGGGGTTTGGCGGAACGGCCCGCCCGACGCTGTGAGTATGAGTCGCCGGACGGAGCTACTTGGTTTGCCGTCCAAGCACTGAAAGATCGCGGAATGTTCGCTGTCCACCGCGAGGACCTTGACGCCGTGTTTTCGCGCTTCGGTCATTACGATTTCGCCGGCCATCACCAGAATCTCTTTGGAGGCCACGGCAATGTCCTTACCCGCACGGATGGCGGCGAGCGCGGGTTCGAGGCCGGCCGTACCCACGATAGCGATCAGCACAATCTCGGCTTCGGGCAGCGTGGCCAACGTGATCAGTCCTTCCGCCCCCGAATGCACGGCGACGCCGGGTAATTGTTTGGCCACCTGGGCGGCCCGTTGCGGGTCATGAAGGGAAACGGCGACCGGGCGATGTCGCCGAGCTTGCTCGACCAGCAGATCGGCGTTGCCGCCGGCCGCCAGCGCCACGAGCCGCAATTGCCCGGGCAAATCTTCGACGACCTTCAGGGTGCTGGTGCCAATCGAGCCGGTGCTGCCGAGCAAGACAACGTTCTTCATGCAATCTCGATGAATCGGGTCGGTTGAGTAGCGGAGTTAGCGTTTTCAGGGAAGGCAGAACCGGTAACGAAGAAAGCGGGGGCGCATCCTGAATTTGGTGGTAGCAGATCTCCTGAGCAGCCCGTGCAACCTTTTGTTGCAGGTGCCACAAAAGGTTGTCCACGGAAGCTCGGCTAGGTCTGTGCCGACTGGTTTCCGCAGGCACATCGGCAGGAATCGAGAGCGACGCGATGAAGTCTCCGAAGCCGCTTTCCTCGTCTCGCGCGGAGGGGCAAGATGGGTCATGCGCTCCATATGTCCGTCGTGGCAAACGTTCGTTTTGATCTCGCTGGCCGGTGGCCTGATGGGGCTCACCATGAATGAAGTCCGCGCCGAAGTGCTGATCCCGGCGGGCGTCGCGCGGGTGGACATCTCGCCGACGAATGCGGTGCGTTTGATGGGATACGCGTCGCGCGCCCAATTGCCCGCGGCCGCTTCGGTCTCTCAACCGATTCACGCCCGAGCCCTGGCCTTGGGTCCCGACGCCGCGGCGGCGGTAATCCTGACGGTTGACAATTGTATCCTTCCAGCCGCCATCACCGACGTCGTCCGGAAGCGGTTATCGAGCCGGCTGGGGCTCCCACCTGAGCGAATCGCGATAACAGTGACTCATACCCATAGCGCGCCCTGCCTCACCGGCGCGGCGCCGAACATTTTTGCCATCGAGATCCCACCGGAAGACCAGGCCCAGATTGATGTTTACACAAAGTTCTTCACGGATCGGTTGGAGGAAGCCGCCGTAACCGCGCTGCAGAATCGTGTCCCGGCCCGGCTCGCGTGGGGGCAGGGAACGGTCACCTTCGCCAAGAATCGACGCACGGCCGGTGGCCCAGTGGATCACGATTTGCCGCTCCTGCGGGTCACCGCTCCCGACGGTCGCTTGCGTGCGGTGTTAGTCAGCTATGCCTGCCACTGCACCACGTTGGGTGGCGATATCAACGCGGCTCACGGCGACTGGGCCGGGGTCGCGGCGCAGGCGTTTGAGCGTGATCACGCCGATGCCATCGCGCTAGTCGCGATTGGGTGCGGCGCGGATGCCAATCCCGAGCCACGAGGTACCCTCGAATTGGCGAATCAACATGGGGAACGTTTGGCGGCCGAGGCGGCGCGCTTGGCGTCGCTTCCTCTGACGGCGCTCACGAATCTTCCCGCATGCCGGCTCAAGACGCTTCCGCTTCCGTTCCAATCGCACTTCACACGCACGGAATGGGAACAACGGGCCACGAACTCGGGGATCGTTGGGTACCACGCTCGGCGTTGGCTGGCCCGGCTCGACCGCGGCGAGACTTTGCCAGCGACCCTGCCATACCCGATTCAGACCTGGGTGTTTGGTCCGCAACTCGCGATGGTCTTCCTCGGGGGTGAAGTAGTTGTAGACTACTCACTGCGGCTCAAACGGGAACTGGATCCGGCTCGCGTGTGGATCAATGCCTACGCCAACGACGTGCCGTGTTACATTCCGTCGCGTCGTATTCTTTCCGAAGGCGGCTATGAAGCTGAGACATCGCTTTGGTATTATGATCGGCCTCAACGGCTCTCTCCTGACACCGAAGACCAAATTATCGCGACGGTGCGCGAGCTGCTTCCGACTTCATTCGTTCGAGAGCCGAAGTAGCGGAACGCGCGGCCGGCGCGCAGTTGGGGTGCTTGGGCTGATCACGGCTTGAATCCGGGCCGGCGCCAAAAGGTCCACCTCCTTGCCTCGATCGACGGCTTAGTCCGGCGACCTCGTCGCGCTTGCCTGCCTTGTGGGCTCGATCAAACCTCCGACCGCATGAAATCAATCCTGAAAGTACTTTTTGTTGCCGCCTTCTTCATCACTTCCAACGCAACATCGAGGGCGGCGGATGCGCCGCCCTTCACCGGCGGCCGATGGGTGGACCTGTCGCACGACTTCTCCGCAGAGACGCTTTACTGGCCCACGGACGATGGGTTCGCGCTGGAAGTGCAATTCAACGGCATTACCCCCAAGGGTTATTTCTACGCTTCGAATCGCTACCGCGCCTCCGAGCATGGGGGAACTCACCTCGATGCCCCCGTCCACTTCGCCCGGGATCGCAAGAGCGTCGATCAGCTCCCGCTGGAACAACTGACCGGTGGAGTCTTCGTCGTCGATGTCTCTGCCAAGACTCGGAACGATGCGGACTACCAAGTGTCGATCGACGATCTCAAGGAGTGGGAGGCCGCCCACGGGCGCATTCCCGAGGCCGCGATTGTGCTGTTGAACACCGGCTTCGCACGTCGTTGGCCTGATGCGAAGTCATATCTCGGCACCACTGAAAAGGGACCCGAAGCCGTCGAAAAGCTGCACTTCCCCGGACTACATCCCGACGCTGCCCGCTGGCTGCTGAATGAGCGTCACATCAAAGCCGTGGGACTCGACACCGCGAGTATCGATTATGGGCAATCGAAGTTGTTTGAAACTCATCGAGCGCTCTTCGAGAAGAACATTCCCGCGTTCGAGAATGTGGCCGGTCTGGATCAACTCCCGGCGACCGGCGCCTACCTCGTTGCGCTACCGATGAAGATCAAAGGCGGGACCGGCGGCCCCCTGCGAATCGTCGCGTGGGTGCCGGGCAAGACCGCGCCTTGAGCGAAATCATCAATGACTGAAGTGAACTAATTCCGCTCTAGGCCGTACCGGACGTAAAACTGGTTTTGGAACCGTTCGTCCGGATCGTAGCGGCGTTTCAGTCGGAAGAATTCGCGGGCTTGGGGATAGGCGCGATGAAACTGTTCCGACGTCGCATGGAGTCGGTACGGCAGATAGTAACAACCGCGGGATCGCAGCGCGGCGTCAATCAGTTCCCGAGTCATGGCCTGCATCCGCTCATCACCTTCGCGTGTGCGCGCCTGGTTGAAGAACAGAACGAAAGCGATCACCGGCTCGCGCGCATAGCGGAGAAATGTGTCTGAGTCTGTCTCGACGTCGCGAACGGTCGCGTTCAAGAGGTCGCCCCGGTGCTCTCGGATAATCCGGCGGGCATTCACCAGGAAACCCGTCGCTTCGGACCGAGGCACAAAATACTCGTGCAGGATGTCGGTGGCGTTGGTCGACCGGTTCAAATACCAGTCCGGTGTTTCGGACAACAATTGGTTCCGAGACGCGAACTTCGAACCGAGGTATGGCTGAACGCGCGTCTCGGCAAACCATCGCAACTCCTTGCCATAATCGCTGTCCACCGATCCGCGGAACACGGCGCGACTCAGGCCTAACATGCCTGGCTCGCTCAGCGGCGGAATTTCACCTGTGGCCTCGGGATAGTATAGGCTGACCATAACGTCCTCGAACAGCCGCGCGGGTGAAATGTTCAGGCGGGCGTAAACCAGCGCCGGGTTGGGAGCGTTGCTCAGTTTATGGTCGAGTCGGGCGAGCGCCCCCGGGACCGGCGATTGGAACTGCTCCAGACGCAGACGGACGTTGGGAACAACTCGGAGTTCGGCGTCGAGTATGATTCCGAACAGTCCGTAACCCCCAAGCACCAACGAGAACAATTCGCGGTTTTCCTCCCGGCTACATCGGACGATCGTGCCATCGGCCTGCATCAAACGAAACGACTCAACGGTCGAGGCAATCGGGGGACGCCCAAACTGCCACCCGTGACAATTGACGCTAAGAGAACCACCCACGGAGAAAGCGCTATCCGACTGCATGACCTCGATGGAACGCCCTTGGGCATTGAGATACGGTAGAATCTCCGTCCACAACGCGCCCGCTCCGACGGTCAAAAGGTTGTGCTCAGCATCAAGACTCATCCGTCGAAAAGGGATCATGTTGATGACGACGCCGTCGGGATAAAGGGTGTGGCCGCCCATACTGTGGCGCGCTCCCGCCACCGAGACCCGGTGCTTCGACTCGCGAGCGCGCTCGAGCAGCTCCCGCAGTTGCTGTTCCGCCGCTTCGGGTTCCTCGGGAATCGGCCAAATTTCGGCCACGGGGATTTGGTTGAGCCGGCTGACGTCATCAGCCTGGCCTGGTGGAAGCGGTTTGAACTGACCGGGTGGGCTATCGTGCCACACCACCCGGATCAAATGGAACGCCGGCCGGCCTACCAGGGCGACTAAGGCAGCGCCAATAATCACCAAGGAGAGACTAATCCAACGGCGTCGTTTCTGATCATTCACTGGCTGGGATGAGCCGTATGGCTTCATGGCCAGGCTTCCATTCCAAAATAGGGCGTGAATCGGGACCATGAACTTCGTAGGCGTCGACGTGAGGAGGCTCAATCC
>DLVS01000220.1 GCA_003445095.1 Verrucomicrobiales bacterium | reverse complement strand
GGCGAGGATGAGTTCGGAGACGGCCACCTCTTCCTCGCGCTGCATGGAGGTCAGCCACGCGCGCGAGTCCTTGTGCCACGGCGAGGCCGTGTTGAAGGCGTATAGCAGGAGGTTGGCGTCAATGGAGAGCATGGACATCACCTCCTGCTCCGGCGGGTGAGGCGGATTTCCGCGGAATGCCGTCAATGCGACGGCCTCGTCCCGCCGGCCGGCTCCACACGCTTCCGCTTTGCGAAAAGCATTTTCACGCGACGAGGCAAGCTGGCAATTCTCGGATTCTAGTCGAGGTGGTGATCCAGCACGACCAGCCCTTCGGCACCCGGGGGCAACTTGGTCGCTTCCGCGTTGAGTCGGTCATAGCTGTTGTCCTCGCGCAGCAGATTCTTCAACCAGTTGACGATGGATCCGGTGGATGTCTGGCCACCTTCGACGATGTGGACACCGGGAATCACCGCGTCCGGATAAGTTCCCCAGATGCCCTTTCCGTGGAACTGCTGGGCGCTGACACCCAGTTGTAGATGGGACGAGCGGGTGATCAGAGCCAGCTTGCCCGGCCGCACCACGCCGAGCCCAATCATGGCGATAAAGCTCGAGAGAGACCGGACATCGGAAGACCGAGTTTCGGGTCGGTCGGTGATTTGCCCTCTACCCAATTCAGCTCCTTCAGTTCGCTGACTCACGGTTCGCGGTCGGCCGCTTCGCCACCGGGCGTAAGCCGCCCATAAACTCTTGGATGGAAGCGGCGGTCGACAACGGGACGGTAGCTTCTCCCACCATCCGGGCCGCGGGCGACGCCAGCACTACCCGGGCCGGAACGCTCCGGGTTACGGTGCAGCCGGCCCCAATCACAGCACCTTCTCCAATTCGTAGAGTCCGATCCGCCGAACACGCCACCACCACGTTCGGCCACACAAAGGCATTGCGATCGATGATGACTCGTCCCGGTCCTCGAGTATGCGCGATCACCATCGAGCGGATGCTGAGCTGCACGCCGTCTTGGATTTCAATCGCCTCCGGGTACTCGTTGTCGAGATACACATCTTCTCCAATGAAAACGCGCGACCCGACCGTCACGCCACGCAACCGATGGAGCCAGGGTCGCAGCGAAGTAGCCCCCGGGGAGGAGCGGGCGAGCGTGTGCAGCAAACGGTTGAGTACGCGGCGGACCAGCCACCGCTTTTTCGCCACAGGCTTTTTGCCGCGATCCTCAGCTTGTCCCGGTGGAGTAACGTGGCTGGCTTCGACAGTAGGCTTTGAATCCATCAAACGCGGCAAATGTTACCAAATCCAAAAGGTTCGTGAAGGCGCGAGAGGCTGCGGCTTCCGCGTCTCTTAGCAATGCCAAATTGGGAACGGCGGCATCGATGGGCGCATCCGGGTACTGCCCCATAGTGAGATAGCCGGCCTCGGTGGTCGGAGTCCTGCCGGCGCCCCGCTCGTAGAGCGAGAGGCGAGGTCGCCGGTCAGACCCAAAACCGGCGAAGGCGCCGGTGGCACTACCGCAGGGGCAGTGTTCGGCACGCGCCCCGCGCTGACTTGCTGACCGCCGCCACAAAAATTTGCATCCAAATTTCCGTCGCTGGCGGATAACTCCACGAACTTGTGCCCCTGGCTCGCCGACAAATGAGTCCCTCCGACCGTCCCATCCCCTTCCCGGGGACCTCGGTTGGCTCGACCGATTCGGCGGACGTCGCGACAGACACTCGGCTTTTGGCTGAGCTGGCGGCGGGCCAAGCGGGTGCGCTGGCGGAATTGTATCGGCGGCGCGGAGGTCCCCTGCTGGGCATGCTCGAACGGATGCTCAACGACAACCACGAAGCGGAAGAGGTCCTCCAGGATACCTTCGTTCGGCTCTGGCGGCGCGCCGGAGAATATAATGCTGCTAAAGCGGGCCCATTGACCTGGATGGTGATGATTGCTCGGGGCCTGGCCTTGGATCGACTCCGACACCGGTCGCGTCAGGCAGCGAACTTCGACGGTTATCGCCAGACACTCGATCCCGCGGAGGTCGACGCGGACTTCGTTCGACGGATTGAAGAAGAACCCGCGGGTCGCGTTTCACAAGCCTTAGCCAAACTCCCATTGGAGCAGCGGGAGGCCATTGAGCTGGTGTTCTGGCGAGGCTGCACTCAGGAAGAAATTTCCCGAGCCACCGGCGCGCCCCTGGGAACGATCAAGGCACGTATTCGCCGCGGCATGCTTGGCCTGCGGCACTTGCTTAAGGAACGTCATGGATAACCCACTGAAGACTTTTGATCCGGCGGTTGAAGAACGAGCGAGTTTGTACGTACTTGAACTGCTTCCGCCCCCAGAATGCCGCGATTTCGAGCGTCGCCTACAGCAAGATCCCTCGTTGCGAGAATTAGTACGCGATCTGCAAGGAAACCTCGATGCGCTTGCGTTGGGTGATTCCGTGCGTCCGGCTTCGGTGCCGGTATGGGGTCGGATTGCCGCCGAAGTGAACGCCAGCAGCGCTGCCGTGCTCGCCTTCCCCACCCGGACGGGCCGGTGGCTACCACGACTCCTAGCCGCCGCTGCGTGTTTGGTTGTGGGTGGGTTCTTGCACTCCTGGCTCGCTCCCGCGCCGGGGGCTCCCCCCAGCGCCGCTCAGGATCCCAAAACCGCTGCCGCCGTCCTTCGTCCGCCCGTGGTCGCAATCCCGGGCGTTCCGCTCCGTTCTTCGACCGTCCCGATTCCTCCGGCCGCCATCACCGCGGCGCCGGCGGCGCGAACCAACCCAGTCACAGCCCCTGAGCTGGAGCATTTGCGTGAACGGGTCCGCGTGCTGGCCTCGCAGGTGTCCGCGTTAAACCAAGTCCTCACTCAACAGGTAAGTCTCCCGTCCGGGTTCACCCGCTTACATGTTTTTCGACTCATGAACACCAACGGCTTCAATTCTCAGCGGATTGGCGCCGCCGCCCCAGAGCTAACCGACGCGCTCGCCGCCTTGGCCGCAGGTCGTCGTTCCTCCACGACGGGGGAACCAGAAGATCCCACTACGGGAAATCCGACCGGACCCCCCACAGAGAATCCAGCTTCCAGTCCCAGTGAATTGATCGCGTCAACGGCAGGTCTACCGCTGAATGGGGGGCAACCACTCGGATTCTTTGACCCTGAAACTGGCCGGGGCGCGATCGCCCTTTTTGAGGAGACTCTCGCGGAGAACCAAAACTTTGTCGTCTGGGCTCAGACCACCGGCGCGGACGGGAATCCCCTGCTCCAAGACGTGGGAACGATGCCTGCCGGAGGCTATCCGACCGTGATTTCGTTCAACGCACCGGCAAACGCCCAATCAACTCCGGTCTTCTTCGTTACCCTTGAACCAGTGGGTGCTGATGCACCGACCACCCCAACTGGACCGGTGGTAGCGGCGCCCCCCGCGAACAATCCGTAACATTCCTCCACTTTACTCCAGTCCTGCTCCGATGAATTCTAATCCCGTGAATCCTATCACCAGCGTGCTCCGCGATTGGTGCGCCTCGGTGGGTCCGACGCTGGTCGCGCTGGGACGCATTCGCTCCTCGATGAAATATCGGCTCCTCTCCATCCTTTTTGCCGGAGCACTGCTCGCGCCCGTTCGCGCCGCTGAACTGGCCGCGAACGCCGCAGCGATTCGATCCGTTCGCGCGGTAGGGAACCAGTTGGTTGTTACGGTTGAAGTTCCGACTGGCAAGCGACGACTGACCCTGGAATCGAGATCCCGGCTTGCGCGCGGCGCATGGACTCCTCGGGAAGTGCGCTGGAGCCAAGCCACCGAGGCGGGAGAACTGACTTTCACGCTACCCCTAATCGACGGCATGGAGATGCTGCGAGTCCGCGACGAAAATGAAGCGGAAATGGTGCTACCGGCCGAGTTCTTCTCTGGACCAAAGGACTTCGCACCGTTGAGGCAATCCGAAAGTGGAGCTCTTCAGATACCGCTCGGTCCCGGCGGCGTCGTTACTTTCGACGGGGCGACTCCATCCGGGGTGTTTCCCTTAGCCACCGAGACTGCGACGTCGCGGACCGTCGTCGAGTCCGACATTTGGAAGCTCGATGGTCGGACGTTATATTTCTTCAACCAGCAGCGCGGACTGCAGGTGATTGACCTTACCGATGCGGATCACCCCACCGTGACCGGCACGTTGCCCCTCGCGGTCGCAGGCGAACAGATGTACCGGCTTCCGGCCGTGACGAACGACGGCTCGGTCTGGCTTGCTCTGCTCGCGCAGCAAGGGTGCAATGGCTACGCCAGCGAAGTGCTGCTCGTCAACGTCAAGGCCGGCCGGCCAGCGTTGGCCAGTCGGCTGCCGGTCCGCGGACAAATCAAAGAAACTCGGCTCGTAGGAAACGCGCTTTACCTGGCGACGTACGATTGGTTCCAACCGCAACCGAGGGAAGGGCGCGATCCTGACGGGAACGTCATTAGCGGCGAATCCCTGGCGTGGGAGAGTCGCTCGATCGTGAGTGCCTTCGACCTGGCCGATCCCGCTCACCCCGTGGTCCAGCCGACCGTTGAATTAGCAGTAAGCCCCGACGCCATTGCCGCCACTGACAAGTTCTTGTTCCTGGCGACTACGGGCACGCGGACTCCCGCGGAAAACGAGCGCTTGCCGGCTTGGGTCTTGGCCGGCAACCACGCGGTCATCATCTTCGATTTGGCCGATCCGCACGGGGCGGTCAACCAACTTGGGTTTTTCCTCACCGCGGGCCGCGTCGCGGACAAGTTCAAACTTGGCCAACTCGGCACGGATGGAACCGCATTGGCCGTTGTTTCGCAGGTAGACGGGATTAACCGACCAGTATCGCCAACGGATCCAGACAACCCGGTCGAGACCATCTGGGAATGGGTTCCTCCAAAGGTCGTCGTGGAGACCTTTTCCTTGGCCGATCCAGTTGCGCCCGCACCCCTCGCCCAATTGACCCTCGTCACGAATGAATCGGTATTCGCCACGCGCTTTGCAGGGGATCGCGCCTATGTGGTGACGTTCCGTCGAGTGGATCCGCTCTGGATCCTTGACCTGAGCGATCCGTCCCATCCGGCCATCAAAGGTGAACTGCAGATTCCCGGCTACTCCACTTACCTTCAGCCGCTCGCCGATAACTCGCGCTTGCTCGCCCTGGGGGTCGATAGCAGCCGAACGACGGTGCAACTCTTCGACGTCGCGGATCCCGCGAAGGCGGCGCTGCTCAGCAAAGTCTTTTTGGGAGAAGGCTGGTCGTGGAGCGAAGGCAATTCCGACGAGAAGGCGTTTCAAGTATTCCCGGAGGCCGGACTGGCGCTGGTGCCCTGGCAAGGTCAACGGAGCGGCGATCAGCCAGGCCAATGGTTCCAAGGCCTCCAACTGATCGATTTCGATCTTCATGCCGGGTCGCTCAGGGCACGAGGTGTCATCGATCACGCCCTGCAAGCCCGCCGCGCGACCTTGCTCGGCGATCGTATCGTGTCGGTGTCTGCCCAAGAATTGCTCAGCGTGAACGCAACGGATCGGGACCATCCAAAGGCCGTTGCCGCCCTCGCACTGTCGACGCAAGTGGATCGGGTATTCGTCCGGGGCCAAGACTTGATTGAAATCCGAAACTCGGGCGCGCTCCCGGCCCAAGTTTCCTTGTCTCCCATCAGTTCGCCCGAGTCACCCAGAGCGAGTTTGGCGTTGGATAGTTTGCCAATCATCGGGGCCGATCTGCGCGGCGACCGGTTGTTCGTCCTGCAGTTTCGAGCGGACGGATGGACCAATGAGGTCGTGACCGTGGACCGACCGGTCATCAAATCGGTACCACAACCGCCCGTCCGGGAATGGCATACCAACTGGGTCGTCATGGAGGTCCCACCCCCGCTAGTGCAGATTGAGGTAACCCACATCGTCATCCGCGACGAGTCCTGGCCGTGGGGTGCTATCACTAATGTTTCCGTCCAGTGGCAATCGGTCCCGCTTCCGATTGCCACGAATATCGTGACCACGGTCTTTATTCGCCCCTTGCCGCCCGTGCCGACCGCGCCCGAGGGAGGAACTTACACCCTCACTTGGATTCGACCCGAGTTCACGCCTCAGCCATCAACGCTGGCGACCAATGCCGTCGTGACGTCGGTGGAAATCCCGCAACCGCCCCTTTTGATCACGAACTGGATCACTGAATCCACGTCGCAACCGGTGCGTGTTCCTGGTGAATCTCGATTGAGTATCGTGGAGGTCGGTGCCAGTACGCTGGGGCTGGCCTCACAATTATCGTTTGAGAATCCGACTGACTTTTACGGCGCAGCGCTGACCGCGCTCTGGCCCGGAGAGGACACCCTCGTCTGGACGGAACTGGCGAACAGCCAAGGCTGGCCTGTCCTGTGGACGGACGTGTTGATGCCCACGGTTGGCAATCTGGGCGGCCCGATCGCGATATCCAGCCCCGCCGAGATCGGCTTCATCACGGCGATGCCGGCCATTCGGTTTGATTTCTGGTGGGGCCCATGGTGGGGAAGCACGGCTCGAAATTACCTGGCATTTGAAGTCGCCGATCCAGCCAGGCCGATCCTGGCGTCACGCACGAGGCTCGGCGGCACCGACTGGAACAGCTTCAGCGATTCTTTTGTCGCTGACGGCAAAGTGTTCGTGAGTCACCGCGTGAGCCAGTACATTCCAGCCCCGGAGACGAGTGTGCTGGTGACGAACTTGAACGGTGTCATCACGTCGCAGCCCCTCTGGCAACCGGGCACTTGGGAGCATCATTATTTCCTGGACGTTCTCGACTTTTCGGACGCAGCCGAGCCAGCGATCCGGGCGCCGGTGACTCTCCCGGGTTCGTTGATCGGAGTTTCTCACGGCGGACAACTGGTATACGCGGAGGGGGCCGACCAGGCCGATGCGACCGCGAACGGCGATCCGAACCTTCATGCGCTGGCTTACGATGGGCTGGAGGCCAGCCTCGTTGCTTCGTTTCCGCTTCCCAGAGTGTGGCCCAAGCCCCTGCTCGTCCGCGGGGATGGCCAGGTGCTCCTCGGGAAGGCGGCGCCCACGACGAACGACGCTCCGTCGCTCGAGACGTGGGCCGTCAGTACCGCGGGAACCTTTGAACGTTATGCGACCGCAACTCTCGCCGCGGCGGCCGAGGAAATTCACTCTTTGGGAGATTTGTTGGTGTTACCCGCGGGTGACCGATTCCACTTCTTCACGCTCAATGACGCTCCCGCCTTGGTGCACCTGGGCAGCGGAGACCGTTTCTGCAACCTCTGGTTCGACTGGGCCAGTGCAGCCGCATCACCCCTCTCGGGCCTTTGGTTGCCTCGCGGCGCTCAAGGCCTTTGGCAAGTGACGATCAACCCATGACCTAGCCGCGCGGACTGAGCTCCCGCGATCGAACTCACGGAACGACTCGGGTAAAATTGAGGAGTGTCAGCGAATTCACCTCCGGTAGACCCGAACTCCGAATTAGCCCAAGTTCCGCAGTTGCC
>DLVS01000540.1 GCA_003445095.1 Verrucomicrobiales bacterium | reverse complement strand
AGTTGCGTTCGACCTGGGCGGCAGTGGGGAAGATCCCCTGGAAATCGTCGGAATACATGCTGAACGCGAGCGCCTGGTTCTTGAGGTTCGAGACGCAGGCGATGCGTTTGGCGCGTTCGCGGGATTTGGCGAGGGCGGGCAGGAGCATGCCGGCGAGAATGGCGATGATGGCAATGACCACCAACAGCTCGATCAACGTGAAGCCTCCGGTCCGCGCTGAAGGATAGGTGTGCGTTTGCGATGGACCACTGTGCATGTTTGAATCCTTGCGGAATGGGGCGATCAAAACCATCCCGTGTTGGCGCCGTTTGAGAAGTCCCAAAATCGGTGACCGGTAGAAGGCGTCTCCCGCTTGACGATGCGACGGCGACACCGAGAATGCCCCTGTCTGTTTGGGGGCGTACTGGTTTCGACCTGAAGATCTCGCTTCCGACGGCATGCCGAGGACGATCCGTTGGCCTCGTAAAACCCCGGGTCAAAACATTAACTGCTAACGAAGAGTTGGCACTCGCAGCCTAATCGGCTCGACGTTCGTCTCGGAACACCTGCTACTGAGAACGAACGCCATTAGCAGGCATGGTCGTCGGCGGAGTTCGCGCGCTGGCAGCCGAGAAAGTTCATGCGAGCTAGGCGAAGTCACTCGAAGTCGGCCCGTGACG
Source organism: Verrucomicrobiales bacterium (assembly GCA_003445095.1). Classification (GTDB taxonomy): domain Bacteria; phylum Verrucomicrobiota; class Verrucomicrobiia; order Limisphaerales; family UBA9464; genus UBA9464. Next base: position 17,145 of record DLVS01000540.1, on the reverse strand, counting down.
ATTTCGCAGAAAATTCAGGCTGGCTAAGCATGTAGTCGTTGGATTTGAGCTAGTCAGGGACGGGGGTTCAACTCCCCCCGCCTCCACCAACCGCATCAAGTACTGACGCAGATTTTCGCGTTATTTTCCCCGCTTTTGCTTCACTCCGGCCGAAATAAGAAATAAGCAACCGGAAGCGTGCAAATAGCGCGGAAAAGCTTCGGATCGGATCGCTTACCGCAACCCTTTACCACGCGCAGAAAGTCGTTGCTGGACGCTCCTACCAAGTTTTTCGGCTGGTGTACGTCTTGCCAGGCGGCCGCCAGCGGGTTCGGGATTTCGGGAGCCGGGAGAAAGCCAAGGAAGTCTGGGCCCAAGTTGCCCACGCCTACGCCTTGGGGCGCCCCGATTCGCCCAGCTTGGTGCCGCAAGAGCGCGAGGAATATGACTCCGCTACCCATCCGCTCGAGGGTTGAGTTCGAGTCGGAGCACATGAGCAAACTTTAAGCCGGGATGCCCCGGTTTTTGCGTCCTTGCCCTCAGAGTTTCGACTCATGAACGGGAGCGAGCGCGCGGAACTTCACGGACTGGTGAGCGCCATCGAATCGGCTCACGTCGCGATGACCGGAACTGCAGATCCCAAGATGCATTCCGCCTGCGAAGCCAGGATTGCCCGCGCCGCGGCGAGACTCGACGAACTGCGCGAGTCAGTCCGCGCCCGCCAGCCGCCGCCGTGCTGGAAGCTCAAGGGCGTGGCGATACCAGATTGGTTGGCGTGACGCCGCCCGATAAATCAATCCCGCCCTGACCGCCCTTACCACCGTCTCCAAAAACGCTTCCACCCCCACCACCGCCTGCCGCGCCAGACCCGCCCTCCCCTCCGCACCCAGGCGGAATGGTGATGCTGCCACCTAATAGATTGAAAAACGGGGATTTCTCGATGCGGGTAAGTTGTACTTTGAGCGACTCGAATTTTGCGTTCACTTCAATAGCGGCGCTCTTCGCGGCGCTTGCCTGGACGCACGCTATTACCGCTGCACCAGCGCTTATCACCGCGCAAATTGCACCGATCAGTTCTGTCGTTTTCGTCTTCACAGTGGTGTCATGCCTTGGGTTAGGAACGAGTCGAGCTGAAAGTGATCTAGGACACCGGCGTTGCGCGTCGGCGCCTCTCGCGCGTGCGGTCGGTGCGCCTTTGGTGCCGCCGGCAGAATGACACCTACCCCGGCTTCCCGCCGGTCCAAGTTCCTACGGATCGCTTCGGCTCGGGATTCGGGATTGTAAGTTGGCGCTGGCGGCTCCGGTGTGTCCATCGGCGCGGCTTCACGGAGCCGGAGCGCCTCAGTGTCTTGTCGGTCTTTGGATTCGCGCGTGCAGATCACGACGAGCCAACCCAGTCCGACGAGAATCAAAATCAGAATGTCCATGCTACCACCCTGGGTTGAACGGCCGGACCTCTTTCGCCGGGCGGCGGGACGGAAGTAGGGCTGGTCGTCTCGAGCCTCGGCGGCGGCCGAAGCTTGAGTGATCTTTCCTGGCCCGGGCGCAGGCCACGATAAAAACAGCCACGGCCGCGATCACTGCAAACGCCAGTGTGAGCCAAAAGCCAGCCTCGTCATCGATTCGCGAGTCAAACCGTTCACGCCAAGGAACTGGCGTCTCGGTGAAGAAGACGACTTGGGCGAGGATCATAGTCCGAGTCTGGAAGGAGTCAGGCAACGGGCTCGGACAATGTCCAGCGGAAAGCAACCTCCCCAAATCTCGCGATACGCTCCCCCGTTGACCAGCCGTCGCGCCGTCGCTCCATTCCTACCGGTCTGAGTTTGGATTGAGTGGGCCCGGCATTCGCGAGGGGTGCCGGCCTTTTCTACGAAAAGCGGCCAGGATAGACCTCGGAGTATGTTCGTTATCCTTATTGCTCAAACCTTGCGGCTTCTGAGAAGATTCGAACCCGTGAAACTCAAGCTGCTCCCAGCAATTTGCCTTGTTGCACTGTTTGCACAACCACTCGTGGCTGGCGACGCAGAGCCCAAGGCTACGAGTGTTGAGGTGCGTCTCCTCGAAATTGACCTGTCGGTTTTGCTCCGCCAGTACGAACGCCTGAAAACAGAAATAGCTGAGGCCAGCTTCAAATTCGACCTGATGGTCATGGAGGCCTCGGTGGAAAATGGAAAGGAAAGTGGCAAGGAAGTGAATGAGGAGGCCAGGGGCAAGGAACTTGAATCCCGTGCGCGTCGCTTGGATTGGTTCAGGACAGTGGCAGACACACTACGACTTGAAGCTCTGAAGCTAGGAGAGCAGCTTGAACAAGCAAAGGCAAAGTCTTCGCCCAAGTAACCTCCGCCCGACGCATGCTCGGGCCCTTCCACCACTTCACACAATTTTGACAGTATTTGCTTGCATCGGGTTTCATGGCGGATTTGCCAAAAGCCCAGTAAATCGAGGGTTTTTGATGTTTCTGCGCGGTTTCAACTCCGCGCCTCCACCATAACAATCAACTATCGGCGAGATGCAGGCCGACCCGTCGCGGGTTCGTCGCCGATTGTCATCGGACAGGGACAGGGAGCAGGGCCGGGCGCGCGCCTCGGAGTTCAGCATCGCGCGGGCGTGATTGGCGAAAAACTTTGAGCTGTCCCCTTGGGCAGCGCCTTGATTTAGTGCTGCCAATTCCCAGAGGTTGTTGATGCCAAGTCTTTGTCGCGATTTGCCCGAAATTACCTTCTCTTCCGAAAGGACACGAATTGCCAAAAAGGAAGGCCAAAATGGGCTCGGCGCCTTCGTGCCCTGGATCAAGGCTCAAGCCGATAGCTGGTGCATGGACGGATTATGCTCCAAAGGTGGATGTGTGGGGCATTTGCAGGGTACCCAGGCGGAGTTGCTCGAAGAGACGGACGAGTACATAGAGGTCCGCTTTAGCACGAAGATCTCCTGCCGTTGCGAGGGTGAACGGATCGAATCTCCTCACTCGACACCGAACTCTGGGTCTTCGAGCTCGCCGACCAGCGGATGCTGCACTCCATCCGAGGAAGAGGCTGAGTTTCAAACGATGCTTCAACTCTATACCGCTGCGGTGAACAACGCGCGGGCTGACGGTTATCAAGCGGGCAATGACCCTGGATATTCGGATCCGGGACTCGGCTTTCATCGGGTCGGCAATTGCGCAGACTGGCAACAGGTCGCTTGGGCTGCTCTGGTGACTCGCACGTGGAGGTGTTGGCGCGTACAGAAAATCCGCGCGCGCCAGCACTGGACGCTAAGAACCTTTCATCACTTCGTTAAGCTCGAGGCGGTATGCAGTGGGCGGATCATTTTCCTCGACGCCTGGGCTTCCGGAAAGCCGGAGTATTGGGAAGCCGCCGCGTTTCCCTGTCTTAATGGATGGGGACACACGGTCACGCATACCCACCAGCCAGGTGCCCCCGGTCACGACCCTGGAAATGATTGACGATGCGGCCAAGGCGGCGCCACTCGGCCGCCAACTTGACGCGTTGGGCTTCGCCACGCGAAAGCATCGTCAGTTCCAGATAACCCAGGCCCAGTTCGGGCCGGAATTCCAATTGGCGCAATATTCCGCGTTCTTCGGCGAAAAACTTCACGCCTTCTTCGAGCGAGAGTTTCAGTACTTCGGTGATGTTGCGGCCTCGCCACCTCACTTCGAGCGTCTCTTCTCGATAGCGTCGGCCTTTGCACGGCGGACCGGTGACTTCGACGTCCGTGGAATGGGTTCAAGTGGCCGGGCTTCTCGCCTTCTCAGTTTCGTGACTGGAATCTGGCGGTCGCGCGGTTGACGAACTCTCGCGTGCCTAAGACTGCCCCATCAGCGAAGTACTTTCTTTCCTCTGGTTTACCTGGTTCACTCCTTCCTGGTTCGCTCGGTTAATCTGATTCAAATTCTAGTTTATCGGAAACGATGGCGCCGCACAACGAGGGCAAATGACCCAATGCTAGAATCTGCTGCAACCGAGGCGGAGAACGCGCCCCAGCCCCGCGATTTCCGCACGACTCATTGGAGTCTCGTGATGCTGGCCGGTGGGCCGGAATCAGAACAGGCCGCCCAAGCCTTAGAAACGCTTTGCCGCGCCTACTGGTACCCGCTCTTCGCGTACCTGAGGTATCGCGGCTATACTTTGCACCAAGCGGAGGACCTCACGCAGGCGTACTTCGCCCAGGTCCTGGCCAAAAATTACCTTGCGGCGGCCGATCGCGCGCGCGGACGGTTCCGAACGTTCCTGCTCAGTTCGATGAATCATTTTCTGAGCAACCAATGGAACCGAGACCACGCGCAAAGGCGGGGCGGACGAACTGAGTTCATTTCATTGGAGCAGGCTCGAGAACACGAAGCTGGCTTTCTCGATCCCGATGACTCGCTGACCCCGGAACGGCTCTACGAAAAACGCTGGGCCGAGGCCGTCTTGGCCAGAGTGCTGGAACGACTAAGGAGCGAATTCGACGGCGCGAGCGTCAAGCGATTCGAAGTGTTGAAACCGTTTCTGACGGGCGAGTCATCCGAGCACACCTACGCCGCCGCCGCGCGGCAACTGGGTATGACCGAGCAGGCCGTCAAGTCGGCAATTCATCGGCTACGTCAACGATGGCAAGAACTGATGCGCGAGGAAATTGCCCACACGCTGAACGCGGCAACGGCTCTCGAAGTGGACACGGAGATTCGGTATCTGATTAGCGTGTTGGAATGAGCGGAGCCCCGGACCGGCCGCCCATGAATCGCGGACGGGAGTTCCGCAGGTGTGGAGTCTTCGGGCTGCGAAGGTAGGAAGCGCCTTATTCCTCGTCGACTACTCCAGGGTGATCGCCAAGAGAAACGGTCCAGAGCTCTTCATGGCCGACTCGTAGTCGATCATCACCACTTCGGAGTCCGGTCGAGGGTTGGCCCACGTGGTGCGATACAATGTGGTGGGACGTAATGAGCCCGGCCGTTCAAATTTCCAGGCGAGAGCTGTATTGGGGTCCGGAAGCGGACTGAGATTGCGCGACCAGCAGTGGCGGAGATTCAGATCGAAGACAAGCGGCACCCGTTCCGAAGTGCCATCGGAATAGATCAGTGTGTACGCGCCGATCTCCTGGCTCGCGAACGCTTCGAGGTGAGCGCCGTGCAGAAAATGAATCGCTCGACACGCCCGTCGGATTGGGATTCCCGAACTGCGAACGGGAAACGATCCTTTGCGATCGCGTGACGCGGCGCTCGCGAGTTGTATTACGCCCCGGACTTCGAAAGAAATTCCGCCAAGTTCGAGGAAACCTTCGGGCCAACCACCTAATCGCGCCTCGGTGGGCAACGGGACCATCCAGCCGGGTGTCAAGGGCGCGTTAAAAAAGGTGCCCAAATCAACGTGGTCGCGACCAGCCTCAGCGCGCCGCGGAGGAATTCGCCGCAAGTCGATCCGTTCCTCTTCGACCGGTATCAGCGCTCGTTGCGCACGGGCCGATGCGTAACTCGCGAGCGCCTCGTCCCAGCGCCGGAGAGCGGTCTGAATTCTACCCTGCAATTCGAGCAGGTCTGGGTCGCCTGATTTAATTTCGAGCGCTCGTTCGATGTCGGATTTCGCCCCCTCGAAGCGGCCTTGAGCGAGCTGCGCCGACGCCCGTCCGGCCCACCCCTGGGATGACTCGGGGTCGGCTTGAATCACCGCGGCGAAGTCGGTCTCGGCTGACGTGAATTGTTTCGCGGCGAGGAAACACTCCCCGCGCTCCCAGTGCAGTACCGGCGATTCCGGATCCGATTGAAGTCCGAGGGTCAGCGCTTGGGCCGCCTCGTGCCAACGTTGATTCGCCCGATACCAGCGGGCGAGTCGAACGCGCTCACGCGTTGTTTTGGCGGCGTTTCCGTATCGTTCGGGGACGCCCGAATTGAGGGCGTCGTTCCAGTTCCATTGTTCGAGTTCGTCATGACGGATACTGAAAATCTCCGAGTTGGCCGCGCGTAGAGATTCCCATAAATCGCGAAACTCCCCGGACCCTGACAGATCAACCATGCCCCCGGCCGCGTTGATCTTTCGACCGGCTAGCAACTTGGCCAATGCCTCCAGATCGGAAATGGAACGGCGGTCGGGTTCCAGGTTCCACAGGGTTACTCGGTTGTCGCCACTCATGGTCACCAGGCACCGGGCTTCGGGATCGAACTTCACGGAATTGACCCCATTGTTGACTCGAAGTCCCGGGGTCAGCGGCCAGCCGGTTTTGGCGTCCCAGACCCGAGCCGTCCGATCTTCGCTGCCAGTGGCCACTAAACGACCGTCGGCACTCATCGTCGCACAGCCGATGTCCTCTCGATGCCTGAGCGGCGGTGCGAGCTCGAGATGAGTCTGTGGATCCCGCACCAGGATGCCGTTGGCCGACGGAAAGAGCTCGGTTTTGAGGTCCGGGCTGAGAAACGGTTCGAGTCGTCCGGCCCGTTCCAGGGAGGGCAGGGTCGCGGGATTGGTCCAACCCAGGAAGGGCCGCTCCGTGCCATCGACCAAACTCCATGCCTGCACGCGGCGATCGGCATCGACCGTGACGAGCGCGTTACTTTCGCGATTGACCATGGCGCCTCGAGGCCTGCCTTCCACCAGCACCGTCAGCGTGGCGGCGTTGTTGGGGATGCTCCACACCTTGGTCGTGGTGGCATCCGAACTCACAATACGCTGGCCGTCCGGACTAAAGGACGCGCGAAATACCCGTCCACCGTGTCGCATCGGAGCCATAGCGAGCTCACCCGTCGTGACCTCCCAAACACGAACAAATTGATCGTCACTGGCGGTGACGACGTACCGACCATCCGGACTAAACTCCGCCATGCGAACCCCGTGTTCGTGCCGCAACACCGGAAGACTCAACCGATTCGTGCTCACGTCCCACAGCCGCGCGGTGGCATCCCGTCCCCACGAAAGCAGCCGATTGCCCTCGGCATTGAGGGTTGCGCCATAGACCCAAAGTCCGGAGTGGCCGAGCAACGGAGTAAGTGGCTGCCCAGTCTCGGTGTCCCACACCAGGGTGCCTTGCCCGGAGTTGCTCATGAATCGTCGGCCGTCAGCGCTGTAGCGCACCCAGCGAGGGAAATTCGAGCCGGGATGCTTGAGGGTCCGTTGGACCTCACCGCTCAATGTCTCAATAAGCCGCAGAGATCCATCTCGCGCACAGCTCAAGATCTGTCGCCCGTCGGTCCGAAACTCCGCATCCATCACCGCGTCGGTGTGAGCCACCGTTCGTTCCAACCTTCCAGTGTTCGCATCGAAAAGCCGCAGGTTGGAATCGCCGCCGGCCGTGAGGATAAGCCGATTGTCCGGGCTAAACGCGGCCAGCATCATACCGGACGCGTGTTGCAGAGGCGGCAAGATCGGTTCTCCGGTGCGAGCATCCCAGAGCCGTGCGGTGCCTTCTTGGCCGCCCGTCAATATGCGCTCGCCCGCCAAGCTGAACATGGGGCGAAGCAAGACAACCCCGTTATGCCGAAGTTGCGGGGTGATGGTCTGACCCGATTCCACACCCCACAACTGAACAAAACCCGCCTCGCCATGCCGTACCAACACTTGCCGCCCATCGGGACTAAAGAATGACGACGAGGCATCGGCGCCGCCATGGGTGAACACTTGAATCAACCGCGGCGTGTGACGCAACACCGCCGCGATCCGAGTGCGGTGTATTTCCTCTTGTTCGACGATCCCCTGATCGAGCTTCAAGGCCTCGACAAACCAGGGCAATGCACCAAAGAGATCACCGTCATTCATCAGATCGACTCCCTTGGCGACGTTAAACTGGACCAGGTGCTGCCGATTCTGCTCGGCTCTGACCCCCGCCCGGGAATTTGCTTCGCGCAAGCGGGCGTTGAGGACGGCAAGGCCCGTTGCTGCCGCCAGGGCTGCCACGACGGTTGACGCCAGCAGTGTCGCGCGACGCGGATTCCGTCGAATCCATTTGCCGGTGCGTTCCCAGGTTCCACTCGCGCGGGCGCGAATCGGCTCACATCGGAGCCAGCGGTCGAGATCGTCCGCCAATGCTTCGGCTGAGCCGTAACGGCGCTCGGGTTCTTTTTCCAAGCATTTTAGACAAATTACCTCAAGATCGCGATCCACTTTCGGATTCACCATCGTGGGTGGCTTCGGCTCGTGCTCCAAGACTTGGCGGACGGTTTCGAGGCTGCTTGCCCCGCGGAACGGCGGTTCACCGGTTAAGAGCTCGTAGAGAATCGCTCCCAGGCCGTAAACATCCGCAGCGGTCGTGAGGAGTCGTGTCCGGCCCGACGCCTGTTCGGGCGACATGTAGGCAGGCGTCCCCAACAACTCCTGAGTTTGGGTCACCGTGCTTTCTTGCTCGACCAATTTGGCCAGGCCAAAGTCGGTGAGCATCGCCCCGGCTCGGGAATCGATCAGGACGTTGCCGGGCTTAAGATCCCGATGGAGTACCCCGCGTTGGTGGGCGTAGTGAACTGCCCGAGCGATCGTCACGAGCAGAGTCGCCGCCTCCGGATTCGACAGACGTCCTCCTGCCTTTTTTAGGTGATCGATCAGCGTTCCTCCGTCGATCAATCGCATCGAAAAAAAGGCCTGACCGCCGACCGCACCCACTTCGAAAATCGGCACGATATTGGGGTGCTCCAAGGTGGCCGCAACCTCGGCTTCCCTCCGAAAGCGCTCGACGAACTCCGCCGAGGCGAAATCCCCTGCGGCCAGGACCTTGAGTGCGACCAGGCGATTTAACCTCACTTGCCGCGCTTGATAGACAATGCCCATTCCGCCGCGGGCGATTTCGTGAAGCAATTCGTAATCGCCAAAGTACCGCAGGACAGTCTCCGTTGCCGCTGGCGAAACCTCAGCCGCTGAATCGAAGGTGAGCGCGCCCTGCAACAGGCAACGAGGACAGAGTCCCTGGGCCACACCGGATGTGACCGGCCGGGCACAGCTCGAACACCGGATGGAAGACCTCACCGCCATGAAGCAAGCGGATCATGGCCTGAGCCCGTCGAATGGCCAAGTCCGGGAAGCGCGCGGCACGTCTTCGCCTCCACCGTCCGCCCGGCGTGAAGCGGCCAAAAGATTTTTCAGAACTTCTTGGAAGAATTCTTTCAGGAAGGGTTAGCGAGCTTATGAGTGCGTATCTTCTCACTCCCCGTTTTCGACTCCGACTGCTTCCCATCATTGCGAGTCTCACCTTGGTGGTCGCCGTGGCGGCTGGAGTCGAGCGGACGCAATCGATTCAGCTACGCACCGGATGGAACGCCGTTTATTTGGAGGTTCAACCCGCCAATGCGACCTCCGACGATATCTTCGCGCAATTGCCGGTGGATACCGTTGCCAGCTTCTTTCCCGGACGCCTCGAAGGCCAGTTTCTCCGACAACCCGGAGACGCTCCGTGGCGTGAGGAAGGGTGGGGCGTCTGGTATTCGCCCCAGCTGCCGGAGTCCGCTTTATCCACGCTTCGCGAGATTCCGGCGCCCCGCGCCTTGCTAATTCGAGCCACGGCTGATTTCACCTGGAATGTCTCAGGCGAAGCGCGCGCCAGCGTGCTTAAGTGGTACGCGGATACCTGTACGTTCACCGGACTCCCCGTCGATCCCGAGTCACCGCCGACGTTTGCGCAATTTTTTTCAAGTAGTTCCGGGCATCGGCGTTTGCGGATCTTCCGGCTCGAACAAGACACCTGGAAACTGGTGCGCCAACCTACCCTAGCCCGCGCCCGAAGTGGCGAAGCCTATTGGATTCAGACTGATGGTGCCTCGCATTATCAGGGACCGCTCGGGCTGTCGCTGCCGGCCAGCGGGGAATTAGCGTTTGATCGCATCGGGCGCGGTCGACCCCTGCGGATCGTCAACGAAGCGTCTTCTACCGAGGCGCATGTTCAGATCGCCATCGTCGGCGGTCCCAACCCGGTTCCTCTTTGGCAACTGAGCCGCGATGCCACCACGCTGGCAACCGTCCGCCAGCCGGTTTCCGAGACCGTTCACTTTCCGCCTCTGTCTGCCGGCGATTCTACGACTTGGCAGGTGGAGCCCCACCGCAGCGCGATGACCGCCGATTCAAGTTCTGCGCTGCTCCGGATTTCCGACGGTCGTGGCACGCTCCACTGGGTTCCCCTCAACGTCCTGCGCCAACCCGACTCCGCCATGTCCTTGTCCCGACCCTGACCGTCACCTCTTGAATACGCATTTATGAGAATACGACTTTGGTTCTCCCGGTTGATAGGTCGCACCGCTCTGTTTCTCAGCCTCCTCGGACTCTCTGCATTGGCGTCCGAAGCGACCGGGTTATGGGTGGGAGAAGTTCAGATTACCCAAGTAAGCAACCAAGGGATTTTGAAGCCAGTCGTTCCACCCGCCTCGTGGCGAATCGTGCTGCATGTCGATGCGACTGGGAACGTTTCGCTGCTCAAAGACGCGATCATCGCGGCGCGCGCCGGAACCGACGACTTCGAGCCGGTAGTGCTCACCAAGCCCGCGCTGCTGGGCGCCTTATCCCTGCAGCGCACCAACAACGCCGTGTTGGGCCAGCGCCTTTCCACCGTGGCTTACGACTTCACGGACAACGATGCGACTCCAGACGACTTTGCCTTGCGCCTTGCGGGGACTCTTGGCCAAGCCGAAACCTGCGCCGGAACATTAACGCTCGATAAGAATCATCCCACGAATCCGTTTCGGCATAAGTTTCACCCTGATCATGCCGAGGGATTATCGATCACGCGGTCATTCCACCTAACCTTCACTTCGGCCATCTTCGAAACCGCCGGGGTCTATCACATTAAAGCCAATTACGAAGAGACCCTACAAGGTTTGGTCACTTTTGAGCTCAAGGTCAGCGGCGAAGTGACGCTAACCCGGGTGGCTTCCACGCCTTCGTTGAATCAATAACTCAAGGAATCTGCCATGAGTCGCTTCAGTTCTTGGACTAACTTCAGGTTCACGATCGGCCTCCGTCCCTCTTTCTGCGGAGTTGTGCTGGCCATTTTGCTCAGCCCCGCAACGAACCCACTCCACGCGTTCGACACGTTCGCCAAGGTGATTCCTGGCTTGGTCGATGGACTCGAGGACAACGTCGCCTTGCAGCAGGCTAAGACCGACTCGGATGGCTCCACCTTTGTCGCCGGCAACATTTTAGGTTCAGCCCAATTCTCCCCCACCCTGTCGCTCCCGGCCCCCACTTTGGACCGCGGCCGGCAGACTAATGATGTGTTCGTTGGTAAGTTGGATCCACAAGGCGGCTGGGTCTGGGTTCAGCGGGTCCTAATTCCGGTGACCGATGCCGTTCAACCGGGCCTTTACACCTGGTTTGTGCCGAGGCGCCAAGTCGAGGTAAAAGATGTGGCCGTGACCGCGGATGCGATTCTGGTAGCCGGATACTTCGACTCTCAGGAAGGACGTCAGGTGGGGTTCCTCGTCAAGTTGGATAAAACCGGAACTCGGCAGTGGATTCGCTATGTCGCGACGATTTCGGCCAGCCGCGCCGCGAACGTCAACGCGGTCGTCGCCGCGCCCGACGGCAGCGTCTATTTCGGCGGATTCTGCGAACCGGCGCTGGCGTTCATTTACCGCCAGTCGGGCAACTCTCATGCCGTCGATAACTTGGCGACGCTAGGACCGGCGGCCGGGAAGACGGCTTACGTTGCGAAGCTCAATAGCGCGGGAACTTTTCAGTGGCGCCTTCTCGGCGGCGCTTCGGGAACAACCTCAGAAGAGACGATCGCGCTCGCGATCGACGGTAATAATGATGTCCATGCACTCATGAATTTGGGCAACGGCGCCTCGGTAACCAACGCCAACAATGTCCTTTACCGAACAGTCAGCAGCTCATTCTACGTGACCCCTGTCGCTGGGAAGGTAAGCCCGGGAGGAGCGTGGATGGCGTTCAATGACTTCGATTCGGGGACGGATCTCGCCGCCCTGCCCTTGACTCGCAACGACGTGGAGCGCGAGGTTCGCGGAACCGATCTCGCGTTGATTGGCGGCAAAGCGTTTGTTTCGGGCACGGCCACTGCGACGGGAAGGAAAAACCTTTCCGGCCCACTCGTTACGTACCGATTGGGCTTTCTGACCCGCCTCGGGGGGGACGACTACGTCTCGGATAACGCTGTCGCTTATTTTATCAATGGCCGAGCCGACTCTTCGCTGATTACACATCCGACACGGATTCGGGGAGGCGGTAATCGCGTCTATGTCACCGGACCGATGCCGACTACGCTCCAGGTGTATGGAGAAAACTCGCCGACGTCGTCGAGCGTGGGAGACTTAGATCTCGAATTGCTCAGCCTCAGCGACAGCGACTTCGTTGGCGCATTCGACTTAAGTCTGCGGCCGCTTTGGTTAAAGACAACCTCGCGGGCGACCGACGTTCCCCGGCCCAATCTATTTACAGGGAGACTGCTGGCCTTTGCCCTTGCGCAGCAACGAGTGCTTTGGGGTGGCTCGTTCCGCTCCGGAGGCTCCAATCTGTTGCTGGGGCAGGCTCCCAACGAGCTCAGCCTGGCTACAAGTTCGGCAGACAGGGTGGAGTCCTGGGGTTGGCTCACGGGAATCACCTCCGAAGGCGATTTCCTGCGCCAAGCACGGCTCGTCGTGGAGTCGGCTTACGAGCCGATCATCATCAATGGCGAAGCTCAATCGACGACGCGCTTTGAGGAAAGCTATTTCCAGGGAACGCCGATTACGGTGAGGGTGGCGGATCAGGTCGCGAACGACGGCGGCACGCGTCGCAAGGTTACCGGGTTCACGTTAGACAATGAAGTGGGAACCACCGCCGGAAACTCTCTCTCCTTGGATCTGATTCTCGACACGACGATCACCTTCGCGTGGGAAACGCAACATCGTTTGCTGATCACCAGCGATCACGCGACCGCCGGACTCCCGGCCACGGCGTCGCCAGGCAGTCCAACGCCCCTGATCGGTACGAACTGGCTGGCGGAGGGCACCCAGGTCCAAGCGACGATCGATGGCGTGGTCTATCCGATCGATCAACAAGCGTTTGGCGTCCGTTACAAATTAAAGTCCTACGAAGTGACCCTACCGGCACCGACCACCACCGCAATCAGCACACCGGTGGAACGGGTGGCCGTGCAGGAATTTGCGATGACCCGACCCGCGACCATCGCCTATTCCTGGAGCAAACAATATAGTGTTACCGCGCAACATTCCGAGTCGAGTCTCCGCAATCTGTTGGTCTCGCGTGTGCTGGACGGCAGCGGAGCCGAGGTGAGCGGCTCGGTTGTGACGAGCAATGGAGGCGAACGCTGGTTTGATGCCGGCAGTTCCATTGAATTCGGGGCGTTGCGATCCGATGAAGACATCGCCCTCAAGGGATGGCGCTATGCCAATCCCGTGTCGCCCGGATACTTCGCGGATGGTGACTTCACAATCGATACGACAGCGACCAGCGATCTCCAGCTCGACGGCGAACTCGACCTGTTCCGCATCGGCTCAGCCGACAACAACGAATATTGGGTCAAGCGCGTCGCCAATCTCACCCAACCGGTAACCGTGTTCTGGAACTATGGCGAAACCGTTTATGTGATTCATACCGGCATTGGTCAAACGGTGTCATTCTCCAGCGCCGCACCACCCATGCCCGCCACTGTGGGTCGGTGGAAAGAACTTGCAGTCATCCAGGGCCCCCCGGGGAGCAATCCGGACAACATGCTCATTTGGGACGAGGCGACCCAGACGGCCCTGCCTATTCGGCCGGGGATTGTTCTCGCTAAATGGAATACGACCCAATCTGGCGTTGAGGTGGTGACGCAAATCTTTTCGGGATTTCCGGGTGAGCCTTGGCAGGACGATCCGTCCCAGGCGTATTCGGGGCCGAATTTCTATTACCATATTGCCAATACCCCGGCCGTAATCCTGGATCCTAGCGCCACCGATAACCGAGCGTTTCGTGGGCTCCTTTATTCCACGGGTGACGGCGTCGCGGCGGGTGCTCAGTTCTCCGCCACTCAGCGAGGCCGTTCGGTGCTCCTGTTCTCCACTGCTCCCGGCATCGCCACGGGCGCGGTCGGAGAGGCACTCGAGGTCCGCGTTGTGCATACGACTTTATGGAACAACGACACAATCGGTCTATTGAATATTTCGCAGCGCGCCACCATTGGCGTGAAACTCTCGAGCGCATTTGATACTGCTGGGAAGGGAACCGGTTATGTCATGCACCGATTGGCTAACTATAACGCCCGCATCTATGATCGCGACCGTGTCTCCGGGCCTATCATTCCGGTCAATTCTACCTTCGACTATCCCGGAACGCCGCGGATTCCAACCGAGCAAGACTTGGTGGTCGTCTGGTATGAAAAGCATGATAACATCGAATGGCCGGCGAGACCGGTGTACTACTACGGTTTCGATTGGCCGGTGGCGCCAAGCGCGGACGCGACTCCTCTGGAGACCGACCTGAAGAGGATTGTGATTGCCAGCCGCCTGGGCTCGGAAGGGCTCGACGCGGCCGGAAATCGGCAACTGGAGTTTGACCCGGATCGCTATGAGCAAGTTAGCGTCTATCATCAACCGGATCGCGCATTGCCCGGATTTAATCCCAACGAGGAACACGCGCGCATCTATCCCTCGCTGCACGCCAGTCTATCCGGGAGAAGCGTGCCGGCGGCCTATGCGCTGCGGAACGACCTGAATCTTAGTCGGGAACTTATCGCGGCGCGTGGGGCGCCTCTGAACGGCACCGACTACACTTCAGATCCTTATGTCTTGGTTCAGTACTTCGACAAGCAGGCGGCGACGCCTGAAGAAGCCTGGAAGATGGCGGTTTATCAGGTCCAACGCACAGCCCATGTCGTCGACGACTACGCGGCTGAGCTCCCGGGCAGCACGGGCGCCTCTTACATATTTCAATACGAGATGGGCGCCGGCGAACTCGTCGTGGCACCTTATCCGTTGAATCTGGTGATCGGGCTTTCGCCCTGTCTCAACGACTCGCTGGCCACGCCCAACGGCAGCTATTTTCAGGACATTTCGGCGAACCAAAGGACCTGGTTCGTCGATCATAAAGGCGCTGCCTGGGCTGTCTCCGGCGATTCGGCTTTTGAAGGTCGCTATTATTATAGGCTCCAGCCGGATTTCTGGTATCCCTTCGACCAAGACATTGGCAGTTCCGTTAAAAAAGTCGGTGACTGCATTCCGTTCCTTCCTGAATTCGTCGTTGACCACCCGAGAGCAGAGCTTCGCCGCTATGGTGTTTTTGACCCCGCAGAAATAGTGCGCGCGACCCCCTCCGCCGTGAATTACCGCACCGAATGGCCTGATGAAGTTCCCGTCTTAAAAGTGGGCGAGACACTCACCTACGCGGGTGGCGAGAACAAGGCCGACAACTCTGACGCGCCCGGGTTGCCGGGTATTATTGGCTTCGCGGCCGGGGAGATTGTCTTCGACTCGATGAATCCCTCCATGAATACCTCCGGCTCGCCAAGCCATCGCGACCATTTCATGGCGCGAATCATTGCTCCGTTGGAGGAGCGCAGGATCAGCTATGCCACCACGAATCTGCCGGTGCATCTTCGCAGTCCCGCTAGCTCAGACATTACCGTGGACGGCGACACATGGTATTTCAATCAGCTTCCGCCGTCCCTGCAACGACGGGTCTTCTTCAAACCGTTGGCCAAAGTGAGCGCGGCCGATGCGCCCGGCGTCTTGGTCCTTCGCGGGTTGGTCAATGACCGCAAGCTGGGTGACTCCGATTTAACAGCCGCACCGCCGCCGGTTTATCTCCTCGAACCAAACATTCTCAACTCCAGAGAACTTCAAGTCCTGGAACGGGTTGGCGGGGCCGACCCGACTTGGCACGACAAGGTGCGCGCGCTCTTCGACCTGAGCCGCAATCCCGCAAGTGTGGACGGATCTAGCGGCGACTGGTTGGTGGGAGTCGAGCCGCTACCGGGGCAGACGTCTCAGGTAAAACCCCTCCGCGCGCTCGGGCCCGGGCTTGCCCTGGTCACGAATCCGGAACTGCTGAATCCCGAGAGCAGTTTGACTTCCGGCTATGTAACCATCGCGGAAAACAATCACGAGAGTCTCGGTGAGGCCCCGGTCACGTTGCATATCATTAAAGTGGATGCCACTCAGCTTTACCGGGGTGCGATCAAAACGATGCTCCCAGCCAATGTGTTCGATGAGAACATTACGCTACGGCACACGGCTGATTTCGGCGGGAACGTGGATCAGCTTACTTACGAATGGTGGCATCGTGAAGAGGACGGTGCCGTGTCAGCGGGAGACGTTCCACCGGGGGGGGAGAATGGTTCGCCGACGTGGAGCTTGTTCGCGGATTCTGAAGGAGGCGTCGGGCAAAGTGAACTTGAGCTGCGTGGCAGCCCGGCATTGCTGCTGGCCGACAATCTCTTTTTCGTTCGCTATCACCATCGCGACGCGAGCTCAGAGAGTTCCTCTGCTTGGGCCGGGGCCGCCAACTCATCGATCCGGGATCTGAACAATGATGGCCGTCCGGATTATCGAGCCCAGTTGGCGATGGGCTGGGTGAAGCGAGTGCTCGATGGCGTCAATCCTTACGAGGCCCGGATCCGGGAATTCGGACGGAACGACAGCCCCGCGACGACGGCCAGTCTAATTGCGCAACTGGGGGCCCCCTTCGTAGGGCCAGTTGCGCTTAACTCTAGCGTTGATGTGATTGAGAACTTGGGCCTGATCGAACTGTACGAAACAGTATTGAAGCGCGCCCGCGACTTAAGTGTGGACGCAGAAAACCCCTCGGTCACCAGCGGCATTAACGCGGCCATCCTGCTCGCGTCTTCACGGCTGGCGGACTTTTACACTGCCCTGGGCCGCGAGGCATGGGATGACGCGCTCGATCCGACTCTGGGCTTCAGCCTGGATGCCACCATCGGCTTCGGCAACGACACCCTCGATCACGGCAGCCTGAACTCGTCGCGTTTCTGTTTCGAGAATCAGTTGCCCACGCTGCTCGACGAGGAATTGGCGTTGCTGCGGGGCACCGACGAAAGCCTCGGGCGCCCCATATTCAATCGCCTGTTCTGGAACTTCACCAAAGGCGAAGGCGAGGTGGCCTATGCGCTGAACTATCAGATCACGGACGTAACACAGGACGGCTTTCTCGACGAAAACGACGCAATGAAACTGTATCCGATGGGACACGGAGACGCGTGGGGCCATTACCTAAGCGCCATGCGCAAACACTATGATCTCTTGAATACACCGTTGTTTCTTTGGGAGGC